>JAXHTT010000050.1:0-23637 GCA_034190055.1 Pseudomonadota bacterium
CAACAATCGCTGCAAAAAGCGGTGCAATTGCGGTAACTGTGATGGTACCTAACTCGTTAGGCCCGGGTGAGCTTCTAATGCATTACGGTACAAACGAGCAGCAAGATTACTGGTTACCTCGTCTTGCGGACGGTCGCGACATTCCTTGTTTCGCGCTAACAAGCCCAGAGGCAGGATCAGACGCAGGTGCTATCCCTGATGCGGCTATCGTTACTAAAGGCGAATTTAACGGCGAAGAAGTTCTTGGTCTTCGCGTAAGCTGGGACAAGCGCTATATTACGCTTGCTCCAATTGCGACTGTACTTGGTCTTGCATTTAAAGTATTCGACCCAGACCAACTACTTGGCGACAAGCTAGAGCTAGGCATTACATGTGCCCTTCTTCCTAAGTCGCACCCAGGTGTTGAGCTAGGTAACCGTCATGACCCTATGGGCGTACGTTTCTATAACGGTACTACTCGTGGTCAAGACGTATTTATTCCTATGGACTTCATCATTGGCGGTCAAAAGAACATTGGTCGTGGCTGGCAGATGCTAGTTAGCTGCCTAGGCGCGGGTCGCGGTATTTCACTTCCAGCGATGGGTGTGGCTACAGCACAATCTGCATTTAAAGGCACAGTAGAGTATTCGTTCGTACGTGAGCAGTTCGGTCTTCCAATTGGTCGCTTTGAAGGTATTCAGGAAAAAATGGCAGACATCGCAGGTAAGACGTTCTTACTTGAAGCGATGCGTGTATTGACTACTGAAGGTCTTGGTCTAGGCGTTAAGCCATCGGTAGTAACGGCAATTGCTAAGTACCACATGACTGAACTAGGTCGCGACGTGATGAACTCTGCAATGGATATCCAAGCGGGTAAAGCGATTCAACGTGGTCCTCAAAATACATTAGCGGGTGGTTATGCTGCACTTCCTATCGCAATTACGGTAGAAGGCGCAAACATTCTTACTCGTAACCTAATGATCTTTGGTCAAGGTGCAATGCGTTGTCACCCTTACCTTAAGGACATGGTTGACCTAATCCACAGCAACGAAAGTTCGGCGGATGCAGAGTTTAACAAAGTACTTCGTAAAACTGTTGGCTTTAGTGTTAAAAATGCGTTCCGCAGCCTAGGTAAAGGCTACCTTCCTTTCCTACGTGAAAGCGAGTCTGCGCTACCTGAGGTTCGCAAGTACGAGAAGCGTGTAAACAGCATATCTGCGAAACTAGCGCCATTGGCTGACCTTTCGCTTGCAGTACTAGGTGGTGACCTTAAGAAAGCTGAGCTTCTATCGGCGCGTCTTGGTGACGTAATGAGCTACCTGTACGGTGCGATGGCAGCAATTCGTTTCTACGAGCAGCGTATCGAAGATAGAAAGCTTGCGCTTCCGTACTTTGAATACGCAATGCAGTGGTCTTTACAGCAAGCTGATCAGGCAATTGTTAATTTCATCAACAATTTCCCGAACACAGCAACACGCGGTCTAATGCGTCTTCTTACTAATACTTACACCAACAGTGTTGCGGGTATTAGCGACGACCTAGTACGTGAGTTATCAATTGCATCTATGCAAGACAACAGTGTGAAAGAGCAGCTTACGCATCTTGTGCGTGTTAGCCCAGGTGATGGTAACGATATTAACGAGCAGGCGTTTAAAGCGAAACACGCAGTAGCGCACCTTCTCGGTAAAGTGCAAAAAGCACTTCGCAAAGAGCCAGTAGTGCCGTTCATTTCGTTTGAACATGCACTTAACAAGCTGCAAGAAAAAGGCGTAGTAACGGCTGATGAAGCCGCTAAGCTTCACGACTACAACGAGAAGCGTAAGCTGGCGGTTCGTGTAGACGAATACACCTTCGATATGGAACTTGTTCCTGCATCACAAACGCTTAAAGCGATTGATGGCGGTCAAAACGCTGCTTAAAGAGTAACAGCACAAGCGGTGTCAAATTGAAAAAGCCCTGTCAGATTTCAACTGACGGGGCTTTTTAATTCCTGTAATCAAATTTAGTGCTCATTAACTTTCCCTTTGTTTAATCTGTACCTATCCTTGAATTGATGACACCTCTATATGCAAGGATTCTCGCAGTGAAAAAGGCACAAATTTCGGTAAATAAAGGCATTTCATCGTTATTTTTCTATCTATTTTCATCGCTATCATTTGTCGCTTTTGCAGAAGATAACGCACAAAATTTAATCATCGGCGAACTCAATCACCCTCGAGTTTCCAGCTACTATAAACCTTTAGTAGAGCGCGCTTATCTCGACCTTGGCATGGAAGTAAGGTTTGAGAAAGTCGGCGGTGAAAGAGGACTAAGACTTTTAAACGAGGGAATGACAGATGCAGATGTTGTTCGCTACGATGTTGTCGCACAACCCGACAATAATATTGTTATTGTCCCACCTGCCCTCTCTCATGGCGCATCATTTTTATTATGTATTAGGGGCGTAAAGTGCGATAAGAATGTATTGCAAAACCCAGACAAAGCAATCGCCGTTACCACACGTTTCTTCTTCAATATGGACGTAAGCTCAGATGAGCTGAGTGCTAACATCATTGAATTTGACAATTTTAATCACGTTATCGATTTGCTGTTAAATGGCCGATTCAATTACGCGATTATACCCAGTGATTATTCAGAAAAAGCTATTTTTGAGCAGTCTGGAATAGAGTTCATCCCACTTGTAGAGCACGAGATAGTTCATGTTATCCACAAAAAACATTCTCATTTAGTCGAACGCCTTTCCGCTGCCCTCGCTAAGCAACTTGAACTAGGAAGAAATAATACCAGTCCGCAAATGAAAACGCCCGCTTCAAGGAAGCAGGCGTTTTGATTGGATGGGTATTTAACGCGTTTTTTATGTTTTAACTAGACAAAGTCAATACATATCACGCATTAATTCACCTTGTTTTAGTCGAACATATACTTAAGAGAAAGTACTGTTGTACGACCATTAAGAGGACGTGCACGTACATAGCTTCCTACTGCGGCAGAACCTTCTTCTGATTCAGTGATGATAAACTCATCAGTCGCATTGTTCATGTTAAGTGACACTGAGAACTGATCGTTTACCCAGTATGTAGCAAATAAGTTTACAAGGGTATAACCGTCTTGCTTAAGGTCATTGTTATCTTGAACATAATACTCAGTAGAACCTTGTAGTGAAGCACCAACAGACCACGTGTCAGTAACGTACTCTGGAGTAATAGTCCAGATCCAATCCGCTTGACGGCGAGGTGTATTACCTTCTAATGCTGGGTTGTTAACATCGTCGCTAATCTCAGCATCTGTCCACGTTAGGTTACCAGACATGACAAAGTTATCCGTTGCATTCCAGCGACCTTCAAGCTCAAGACCTGTCGCTTCGTACTCACGCATAAACGTAAGACCGCTAGTTACCTCAGCTTGTGTATCTTCAGTAACCGTGTCGAACAAGGTGGCGTTGACCATTAGGTCTTTCGTACCGTACTTATAACCAATTTCAAACTGCTTAGTTGTGTCGTAACCTGAAGTCGTACTTGTTAGACTACCATCTGCATTTAGCGTACCGCCAATTTGTAGTAGACGGTCAGCAATTGCACGGCCACCTTTTGAGTAACGAGCAAAGAAAGTTTGGCTGTCGCTTAGAAGGTAAGAACCACCAATTGAGTAAGACGTGTTATTCGCGCTGTAATCTACGATTTGAGACGCCGCACCAGCACGGTTAAGGTTAATCACACCACCGCTGATAAAGCCGCTGTTAGTTGCAGACGCATCTTCAATTTGCTCAATTACGCCGTTACCGTTTAGGTCGAAATCAGCATTACCACCACAGCAAGAGCTAATAAGTTCGCCAGAAGCTTCTGTGGTATCGTGACGTACCGACGCATCAATCAGAATGTTGTCCGATAACTCAAAGCCAACGTTCATGTAAGGTGCTTTAGTCACATAGTTAAGGTCCCATTCCCAAGAAAGGAAGCTTGCCGACAGTAAGCCATCAGATACTAGCTCAACACCGTCTGCATCAGTAATGGTTAGTAACTGAGAATTGTCACCGTCAAGTGTTTGAATAAATGTCTGCCAGCTAGACCAGCTTGTCGCGATGTCTTGATTTGAGTAGTAGTAACCAACCGTTAGATCGATACCGTTATCAAACTCTTTACGCAAGCTGAAATCGTTGATCATGTTGCCAAGGTCATTGATACGCGTGTCAAACTGAAGGTTTGTGAAAGCTTGCCCCGTATATACATCACCAGCGCCAGGACCATTAGCTAGTACCACGCTTGTGCTGTCACAGTTTAGCGCATTGCCGTCACCATCTGTCGCGCCGGCGCAAAGTGCTGAAGCAAAGTTTGAAACATCGCCAGGGCCCGCTGGGAAGCCGTCAGTAAATGGCGCGATAAAACCGCCAGAAATATCTGAAATACGGAACTTGTTAAGTAAAAACAGGTTTTCCGCTACTTCTAAATCAACTTCTACACCGAAAGAGCTAACTTTAGATTCGATACCGTCACGTACGTCGCGGTTCTCAGGGTTTCCGAAGCTATCAAAAGTAGAAATATTTGTGTTATATGCAGAATTCAGCGCTTGTGAACTAGCGTCATAACCTGGTACTGGGCCGTACTCACCATCACCTTTCACAAGTACTGGTGAAGGAAGATATGTTGATACCTTATCATCCAAGTTTTTGTAGTGGAAACGGATGTGGCCGTTATCTAGCATCTTAGTGATATTAAACTTAACTTGGCCACCTTGGTCACCGTTGTAACCCGTTTCACGAGGGCCTTCACCGCCACGAGCAAAGCCTGCAATATGATAATAAAGGTCGTCGCTGATTTCGCCACCATAGCGAAAATCTAGACGGAACTCTTCATAGTCAACACCAAATGAAGTACCGATAGCACCTCCACCTACTTCACCAGTGTTACTGATTAAGTTGATTACACCGCCTGGAGAGTTACTCGCAAACGTTGATGCTGAACCACCACGTACTGCTTCGACATTCGCCACTGACCAGTCGTAACGTAGGAAGTTATCTGCGTTACCAAAGTTAATGTCACCATATTCTAATACTGGTAAACCGTCTTCATGAAGCTGAAGAAATTTAGAACCGCCTGTCGCTAGCGGAATACCACGGATGGTGATGTTTGCGTTACCGCCACCACCAGAAGACTCAGCGCGAATACCAGGAAGAGCGCGGAAAACTTCGGCTGTTGAACGTGGAGCAAGTTTTACAATATCTTCTTCGTCAAATGCGCTCACAGAAACACTAGCTTCTTGCATAGTAGCGCCGCCAGGAGCAGCGGTTACAACGATTTGCTCAAATTTTTCTTTCGACTTGTTTTCCGCATCTGGCGTTGCAGTTTCTTGTGCAATTACAGACCCTGACAATGCGGTACAAACTGCTAGAGTCAGTGCGTTGAGTGTGTGATGTTTTTTCATGTTTTTCTCCGGCAATGTGTTGGAGTTGTTAAATCCTAAGTAGCCTCTTCCCCTAGACTACTAGGTTTAGTGGCAACACAACAAGCTTAATCGATTAAGAATCTATAACAAAAAAACAACATTGTAAACAACCTGTGAAATATTTATTTTAAAAACACCATTTAGAAAGAGAGACAAATGTTAATAGCCTTATTCTAAAGTCCAACTTTAATAGCTTAACAGGCACCATCACTTCAAATTAAAAACATCGATTAAGATAAATTAACGTAACAGTATGAACGCTAGCAATATGCTCAATGATTTGCTGACTTGTTAGCAGCGCGAACTTGCTAAACTGTGGTCTCATTAGAACTATTAATTGAAAAACGTACTATATTGTAGCTGTATAATTTTATGTGTAGGCTGAGATAAAATTAAAAGATGAATAAAATCGAAATGTGTATGCGTAACAAACCTTGCTTCGACAAGTAAGCACTACCTATAGGTTTCAAAGCTTGAATAAACAACACGACAATATCTCAAGAGTCGAAATAGAAAGAGACACCACCGACATGCTTTTGGGCAATAGTTTCGTTGGTCTTCTGATGACGATATTCGCGTTTTCAGGCCTTGTTTTTTTCTTTGAAAACGACGAGCCGTCGGTCTTTACACAAGCTGCAAGTGTGGGTTGCTATGGTGAGTATTTGCATCGCCCGTCTTACCGATGCCGTCTACTGGCGGGTTAATTTAGCAAGCAAAGCATATAACCCTCGTCCCGCTCTAGTTAGGTTTTCCACCGGTTTGTACTTAACTGGGGGGATATGGGCCCTTTATGCAATTTTATTTTACTCGACTATGGCAACCATAGAGCTTGCGGCAACCATGGTCGTGCTCGCTGCAATGGCAGGGGGAGCAGGTACTGTTCTATCGCCTGACAAAAAGCTTGTAGGTTACTACTCTACGGCACTTCTTGTACCCATGTCGTTATGCGCTCTTACAGATGAAAAGGGCGAGTTTTTTATTTTAGGCGTTTTGGGATTGGTCTTTTGGTTTGGTATTTTTATGAGTGCTTTTCGTTACCACAAGTTTTTCATAGGTACGCTACACCTGAAAGCAAGAAACAATAGCCTAGTAGAGCAGATGAAAATTGAGCGCAGCGAAACAGAAAAAGTCAATCAACTTCTTATTGCCTCTAACGAAAAGCTCGATGCCTCAAACGCGACCCTTGAAGCTGAAGTCGAACGACGAACTGCTGACCTCTACCGACTATCTAATCGTGATCCGTTAACTAATTTACTTAACCGAAATGGCTTTTTAAAATACCTAAATAACTTACTCGATACCACGCGGGCGCTAGATAATTCGCTGGCGCTGCTATTTATCGACCTGGATGGTTTTAAGCAAGTTAACGACAGTTTAGGCCACAAAATCGGAGACATAGTGCTGGCAGAAATTGCTAACCGTTTGCGCAACTATACAGAAGAAAACCATCTAGGTAGATGGGGAGGTGACGAATTTGTAGCAGTTATCCCCTACGCTAATGTCGACACGGCAAAAGCGGTAGCTCACGCCATGCGCAGTGGTGTCACCATTCCTATTATTGCCAATGATAATCAAATAACCCTTGACGCAACCATTGGTATAGCTATGTTTCCCGAACATGGTGAAACTGCTGTTGATTTGATTCAGCAGGCTGATTTGACCATGTATGATCAAAAACGCGAACAGCGAGGCTCCATTGGTGTTTTCAGCCAAGCACTTCATCAAGAAATCAAGCGTGAGCAACAACTTTGCGAACGTTTGCGCTGCGCCATCGATAATGGGGAATTTACCGTTTTCTATCAGCCAATTATAGACGTCACTACAAATACGCCTTCTTCAGTAGAGGCGCTGCTAAGATGGAAATGCGATGATGAAAGTATTTCCCCAGCGGTATTCATCCCACTTGCTGAGCGTAGCGGGCTTATGCCGGAAATAGGGGCATGGGTATTAAACCGCGCGCTTATCGACCTATCTCACTGGCATTTTAAACAAGGCCTCGCAATATCAATTAATGTGTCAGTCTCTCAACTGCTTGATGATAGCTTTCTTAAAACAGTAGACAATGCACTAAAAACTACACAAATCTCTCCGGCACGGCTTCATTTAGAAATTACAGAGAGCGTTTTCGCTAGCGATAAAGAAGTGGTAATAGTAAAAGTCAATGAATTCGTCGCGCGAGGCATTAAAGTTTCTATTGATGATTTTGGTACAGGCTACTCATCATTGAGTCGCCTACAGTCAATGCCATGCGATTTTATTAAAATTGACCGTTCTTTTGTACAGAATAGCTCTGAAGAGAGTGATACCATTATAAGGGCGACACTTTTGATGGCAAAAGAGTTTAACTGTAAAACTATTGCAGAAGGGATCGAAACCGAAGAGCAAAAGCTTCACCTTGCTCAGCTAGGTACTGATTACTTGCAAGGTTTTTACTTTGCTAAACCTATGAATGCCAGCGACCTAATCTCTTGGTATAACGAAAATTATTAATCACCATGGCTCAACTTTATTTTTATTACTCTGCAATGAATGCAGGAAAATCCACATCTTTACTTCAATCTGCTTACAACTACCGCGAACGCGGAATGCACTCAATTATCTACACAGCCGCGTTAGATGACAGATACGGCGTTGGCAAAGTAACGTCTCGTATTGGCCTGCAAGCTGACGCTAAGTTATACGCGAAAGATGACAATTTATATGCGTCGATAAGCAAAGATTACGAAGCACGTAAACCCGATTGCGTCTTTATTGACGAAGCACAATTTTTAACTAAAGCGCAAGTTAAACAGTTGGTTGACGTTGTTGATGAATTGGGAGTACCCGTTCTAGCTTACGGGCTAAGAACTGACTTTTTAGGCGAAACTTTTGAAGGTAGTCACTATTTACTGGCTTGGGCTGATAAGCTGTCCGAGTTAAAAACAGTCTGTCATTGCGGAAAGAAGGCAAGTTTCGTAGTGCGTTTGGATGAAAATGGCAATGCCGTAAAAAATGGCGACCAGGTTCAAATAGGTGGTAACGATACTTACGAATCGATGTGTCGTAAGCACTTTAAAGAATTGGTTTGGGACTAAATCCCAACGGCAAGTAACCTAACTAAAATAAGCGGTCACTGAAACTCATATTTGTTGCGGATTATAGCATTTATTGTCCGCATCTCATCCCCCAAAAATTTGCCCTTCCCCCTTCTGCTCTTTGCCAGATTTCAATTAGCGTTACCCAACCTTTTTCGGCACGATCTCGAGGTAGCAAGAAAAAGCATTAAGCATTGCTTCTAGCCAAAAAAAGCTACTTATAACCTGTATTTCAAAACAATCATCTTAAACAATTAAGAAAAGTACTTGCGCATGAGCAAAACAACCACTATTGTTAAAATACTGTAAATAACAAACCTTTATTTAACACACTCAGCAAGGTATGACTCATGAAGCACACAAGTACGTTTAGACCTGCACTAATCGCTATTTCAATTACCGCCGCCCTTAATAGTGGTTCAGCAATAGCACAAGAAACGACGGATGAATCACAAGTTGAAGTTATTCAAGTTTCAGGGATTCGAGGGTCGCTAATTCGTGCCCAAGCGGTAAAGATGGACAATGACTCAATTGTAGAAGCCATTTCAGCAGAGGATATCGGAAAGCTCCCAGATTCGTCCATTGCAGAGTCCCTTGCCCGCTTACCCGGGCTTTCCGGTGAACGGGTTGGAGGGAGAACGTCAGGAATATCTGTTCGCGGGTTTAAAGAGGACTTCACCGGAACTTCACTAAATGGCCGCGAGCTGATAGGTATTGGTGACAACCGTGGTGTTGAATATGACTTATACCCTGCTGAAATCATGACAGGTGCCACAATTTACAAAACTACTGACGCTTCGCTTATTGTCCAAGGTATTGGCGGTACAGTAGACTTGCAAACAGTACGCCCTCTAGCTGCTCAAGAAACGCTTACCGTAACCGGCGTTTATGAACTCGGAGGTAACGACTCTGACAACCCAGAGTTTGATAACAGTGGCAATCGATTTGCCCTCTCATTTGTAGAAAAATTTGCAGACGACACCGTAGGTCTAGCACTCGCTATTGCTTCAACCGAGTCACCCAGAAATGAGAGAAAATACGGCGTTTGGGGTTACGGTGAAAATGATGAAGGACAGGTCCTTCCTTTTGGTTTAGATTCGCAAGCAATTAGCCGAGTATTAGAGCGGGATACAGTTTCAGCTATTCTGCAATGGCGCCCTACAGATAGACTAGATATTGTATTTGACGCCCTCGATATTGATTACTCTGATTCAGGCGTTATCCGCGGTTTTATAGAACCTTTTGCAGCCGCAAACGTTACCGGCAGCGGTGTAAATAGTTCTGGCACACAGATTAATGCCAACCCTGTGTTAAGAACAGATCCCGCTCAAAAAGACGGTGAGCTTCAAACCTTTGGTTTAAATATAAAATACGACATAAGCGATGACTGGACTGTAATGCTAGATGTCGCAGATAGTGAATCAAGTAAGCGAGACCTACGGGGTGAATCTTATGCAGGTCTCGCCCGCTCTGGCGCGCTTAGCGAAGAGGAACTCGGCTCGCGCCAATTCCAAATGAGTGCCGATGGCATTTTCTTTACTGACAGTAGCGGTCTTGATGCATTTTCTGACCCAGCCTTATTGCAGCTCGCCGGCCCTCAAGTTTGGGGTGGCGGAATGGCTAATATTGCCGATCAATTTGCCACTGATGCCCTGCAAGCGAACGGCCAGCCTTACAGCTATTTCAATGCGCAAGACGGCTTCTTAAACTTCGCTGATTTTGAGGAAGAGCTCACCACTGTGCGCTTTGAAGCAGTTGGCTATGTTGACTGGAGCATATTCAATACGTTTACTGCGGGAATTAACTACAGCGATAGATACAAAGCGAAAGATAACAAAGGTTTCTTCGCCACTGCATCTTCTTATCCGTTTTCTGAAGCGATACCCCAACAATATCTGTATAACGGACTAGCTGATCTGACATGGGCAGGGATGGGCAATGTAGTAGCGTACGATGGATTTGCTCCTTACAATGATGGTGAGTACACACTAAACGATGCCGGATTATTAGAACCAGACCGTTTGGGCGATACTTACACGGTAAATGAAGAAGTCACTACCGTTTACGCACAGCTAGACTTTGAGACTGAAGTTCAAGGTTTCAATGTAAAAGGTAACGTAGGTGCACAATATGTACAAACGGATCAAAGCTCAACGGGTTTCATTGGTATTGTAGGCCCGAACTTTGCCGTGTGTGACGACGATGGCAACCAAGTGGTTGATGCGGACTGTATTATTACCGATGGCGATGATTACTCTCACTTCCTACCAAGCCTTAACGTAAGTGTCGAACTTAATGAGAATCGCTACTTGCGTTTGGCGGCTTCGAAAACCATTAGTCGAGCGCGTATCGATCAAATGAAAGCATCAGGCTTTGTTAAGTTTGATCAAAATATTGAGCTGATTGCCACAGAAAATTCTGAGGCGGCGGTGAGAGAGTTCGGATCGCCTTGGTCTAAATTTACGGGTAACCCAACCCTTCGTCCGTTAGAAGCCAATAACTTTGACCTTTCCTTTGAAAACTACTTCGAGGAAGAAGGTTATGTCTCAGTTGCGCTTTTTTATAAAGACTTAGTTAACTGGACCCGTGACGGTAATCAACTCATCGACTTTACAAACGATGTCACAAACGAAGGCGCAAACTACTTTATTCCAGGGTTTCACGACAGAGTGATCGATGTGGCTGGTAATTATGGTCCTCAGGATACGCCTTACGAAGTGGGTGACTTAGTAACGCCACCGGATCAGGGGTTCTATTCATTCTTTGAAGACGGCCTTGAAGGTGAAATGAAAGGTATTGAGCTCACGGCCAATATTCCGTTGAGAATGGTGGGGGATGTACTGGACGGCTTTGGTATTGCCGCTTCAGCAACTATCTTAGATGCTGAACTCGAAGATGGCACAGCTATTCCCGGTCAATCTGACAATACATACAGCATTACGGCTTACTATGAGGCTAACGGATTCGAAGTAAGGGTAGCCGCTACAGACCGCTCAGAGTTCCTTACTTATCAACGCGGGGGCTCCAACAAAATTGAAGCTGCTACGCGGGATGCTGTCACCCAGGTCGATGCACAAATAAGTTATGACTTTGCAGATAGTGGCATTGAATATTTGGAAGGACTAAGAGTTTCCCTTCAAGGCGTTAATCTGACTGATGAGAAGGAAGAAACCATTGATGATGCAGGCATTGTTACGCTCCGCCGGGAGTTTGGCCCATCATATATGCTTAATTTAAATTACGCTTTCTACTAAAAAAAAACACTGGACATATCTGACCTTGCTACAGGTTAATAAGGCGCACTTATCTCGGGCGTCTTATTAACCTTTTCGAGAAAATTTCTTTAAACAGTTTCTCCAACGCGAAGCTCAAAAGGCAAGGTACTTTTGGTAGAAACCATGCTAAGTAAAGCTTTGGTTGCTTCAACACCTTTACTTGCACTCGATTGACATACGGTAGTTAGGCTAGGTCGAGCACGCTCGGCTTCTTCGATTCCATCAAACCCCGTTAATTTAAGCTCTTCTGGGACCTTAACTCCCATATCTAATGCTGAGTTAAGTAACTCGAGTGCGATGATATCACTCATACACAAGACAACATTTGGCCTGGGAGAACTGGTCAACACTTCTTTGGCTGCCTGCCTGGCAAAGTGTCTATCACTTTCTGGAAGGTGCCATATACGCTCATTGCTTACCGTAATATTTTTTTCTTCCGCAGCTTTCAAATATCCATCAAGACGGCGGTGGGCAATTGAGCTATCTACATCAATCAATGGGCTATCATAGATACGACACGTAGAGGGTGAATTGATAAGGCGTAGCCCAAATATTGCCACGTTGTCACCCTCTTTTAATGCATGGGACGCAACCTGATAAGCCGCTTCTTCGTTGTCGATATTAATCGACGGCTTATCTTCGATATCAAAATCTACCGTAACAACCGGCTTCGGAGACACTGCTAATTCTTTTACCAGATTATTATTGCGAGGCTGACCATAGCAAATAAACCCGTCAACAAAATCTACTACATCAAGAAGGCTGTTTGAATCACCCGCGTAAAGTAATAAGTGCTTACCATTCTCTTGCAGAGCAGATGAGACCCCTTTAATAAATGTGCTAGCTACTGGGTCGCTCACCATATAGGAGATACTGTCGGCGAGCACTAGAGCCACAATATTTGAAGTGCCCTTCCTTAGAATTTGCGCGGCTCTGTTTGGCCCACTGTATCCAATCTTTTTACACTGCGACAAAATTTCTTCGCGCTTCGCTTTGGATAATTGGTCTGGACGATTAAACGCGTTTGAAATGGTTGCCGTTGATACGCCTAACTGCTCAGCAACATCTTTTAGGGTTAGTTTCGTTTTATTCATTGTTATAAGCTCTTTTAACGAGACTTACTACCCTGATCAAAATAAACAAAGGGTAGCAAGCTTGCGCTTCGACTACCCTTTGACTATACCATTAACTTAAACGTTTAACGCGCAATTTAGTCGCTAATTTAACGCCTAAGTATAAAAATACATTGAGAAGCTTAATTTTAAGAAGTTCTCTTTCTACCTCGTGCCGAAAATTTTATCCCCGGCATCACCGAGACCTGGCAGTATATAGCCTTTTTCATTCAGTCTTTCATCAATAGCGGCTGTGAATATATCGACATCGGGGTGAGCATCAACTACGGCTTTGATGCCTTCAGGTGCAGCAACCAGAAACAACCCCATTATTCGACGGCAGCCTTTCTTTTTGAGTAGATCAATAGTTGCGATTAACGTTCCGCCGGTTGCAAGCATAGGGTCGACAATCAGTGCGGTTCGTTCGTCGATATTTTTAACTACCTTATCAAAGTAAGCAACAGGCTGAAGGGTTTCTTCATCGCGATAAAGCCCAACCACACTAATTTTCGCATTTGGAATTAGCTCTAATACACCTTCTAACATCCCCAATCCGGCACGAAGGATAGGCACTACCGTTATCTTTTTCCCTTTAATTTGTCTTACTTCTACCTCGTCGCCTGACCAGCTTTTAATTGTAGCTCGCTCTGTCGGCAGCGTTCGCGTTGCTTCATAGGTCAGCAGATTTCCCACTTCAGAGGCAAGTTCGCGAAAATCTTTGCTACTAATTTTGGCATTTCGCATAAGCCCTAATTTATGCGCAATGAGAGGGTGGGTAATTTCATGAACGGCCATGTAAGACTCCTAGTAATCGATTTCATGCTATTTTAACCCAGCCGTACTTGAGTTGAAGCGATTAGTCGTAAAAATATGTTTATTCAATGCTTTGAAATGTCATTTTTTACTCTAGACAGCGCTAATAATTGCTTTGACCTAGAGTTGCAGCTTTCAATATCCATATGTACCTATTATGGAGCCATTTAGTAACCCTATGCGATGTTTTCACACTCGTTTCGCTGGAAGTTAGGGATATATTTCTATTGGTAATTCGTGAGAACAACGGGAAGTACAGTTCTTTCATAAAGCCTGCTTAGACTCACTTTCTAAAACCATGTTTACCTATTTCAAAAGGAATTGTTTATGCCTTACGCTAAACGTTTTCGTTATCTTGCTATAATCGCACTCAGTTTTTGTACTCATAATGCGTTCGCACAATGGGAACAAATTACGCCTCATAATAAAGTTGTCGTATCTGTACCTGGCGGTGGAGAGAAAACAGCTTATCCATCATGTTCCCTTCCCGCTTTACCTGGGCCTGAAGGGTTAGCTCCAAACCCATTTTCGTTTTATTTCGAACAGGGCGAGAGTGACAATTTACTGATTTACTTTAACGGTGGAGGCGCATGCTGGGATGACGCAACCTGCCTTGCTTCGATGCAGCTCGAGTTCGACGACAACCCGATGTCACGGGCCGCTTATAATCCTTCAGCCGTAATCGAGAATACGCCTTTTATTTCGGGCGGAATATTTGAGGATACGGAAGAAAACCCTTTTCAAACTTGGTCAAAAGTTTTCATTCCTTACTGTACTGGCGACTTACACTTGGGCTCTAAAGATACGCAGTATGTTGACGAGCTTGGAATCGTTACAGGCCTACCAGGTGCAGAAGTTACATTAAGACACCGTGGCCACGACAACGCGCTAGTTGTTATGCAGTGGATTAAAGATAAACTGGATAATGATGATTTATCACCTAATAAAGTGTTACTCAGTGGAAGTAGTGCCGGTGGATACGGCGCTACATTCAACTTTCCCTACTTCCAATCGCTGTTTGGACGAACCAAAGTAGCGCTTTTTGCTGATGCATCCCTAGGCGTTATTTCAAAAGGTTTTACGCAAACAGTGCTGAATTACCAAGGCCCGTGGGGTATTGAAGACACACTTCCAAGAAATTTCCAACGTTTAATAGGTAACTTTAACTATCTAACCCTTAATAAACAGGTGATGTTACGACTAGCTTATCAGTACCCTTGGAATCGCTTTGCCCAGTATTCAACGGGGACTGATATTGTCCAAATTCAGTTTTCAAAAATTTCAGATCAGGTTTCAAGAGGTAATTTAGACCCAACGACATGGGGCGTAACAGAATCTGATTTAGGCTACATACTTGGCTGGCAGCTTCAAGCTAATGCATCGGTTCATGCGTTGTCAGCATTCACATGGAACTACCAATTTTATATTGGAGAAGGCACGTGCCATATGGTGCTAAACGACTTCTGTGAGGACAATGCATTTCCAGTATCGTCGCCTAGCCCATTCTACAATGAGCAGAGTGCACAGGGTATTTCCTTTAACGAGTGGCTATATACGTTTGCTACATCACGCCGCTTTAGAGAAAATAGCGCGGCATATTATCAGTAGAATACGCAACTCAAATTCTTAATAGCATTGACCAACAATATGGCGAGTCCAATCCAGTAGCGGTTGGATTAGCCATTTTTAAGACGAAGACTTGTTGGTTATAATTTAGCATTTTTACAGCAAAAGCCCCTTCTCCGCTACCCTACTTGTAAAGTAGCGCCGTCGGGCATAGTCACTTCAATTTTCATATTTCCGCCAACGGCCGCTAAATATGCAGCTGCGCGTTGAAGAGAAACATCTTGAATACGCTTCGATTCCAACTTGCTCACGCCCGAAGCCGTTACCGATAATGCCATTGCTACAACTTCTTGTTTAACCCTGTGCTGTTTTCTTATGTCACCTAGTGTAATTTCTTTCATTGTCTTTTACCGAGAATTTCGGGCATTAAAAAAGCCCAGATGGTGATACCTTCTGGGCTTTTGCAAAACGTTCTTACCTGCAGTGCCCAGAAGCCAATACTTGCCCCTGAACACCGACGGTCAGGTGCAATCAGTAATTAAAATTATAAAAATAACCAGTTGAAACGTTTTGCATGATAATTCTCTTTTCACAATGTGCTTGTACAAACGACCCTGTGCCGCGACTAAGCTTAATGTTGAGGCTTCGGTGCTTTTCAAAAATTCAGTAGCGGCCTTCTGTCACTTATCCTTAACCATACCATGTAGATAAGCAATAGCAATGACTTTCCAAAAAGGAAAGTACGCAAGACAAGTTGAAAGCCACCGTTTTAGGAAATGAGCGAGCTCAGGCAGTTAACTTCAGAACCCACCTTTGCTTGTTTAAGTGAAGCGAGAAAGCGTGGTACAAGCTCGCTCCCCTCCTTAGGAGACCAGTTTGCGAAACCTTTATCATCAGTCACTTCATACGGCCCTTGCTTAACTTCCATAAATACGACTGGGCTAGAGCACACAGTTGCATGCCAAGTATTCGGAGGAATTTCGATTCCACTTGTTTCACCATTTGCCGCTAACGTTACTCTTTCTGTAACTACGCCTTCATCGTTGAAAAATAGAATATCTAATTCACCTTCCATTACCATGAAGAACTCCCACTTGTGAGGCTGCACGTGTCGATGGGGCCGCACGTAAGAGTCTGGCATCATGGCAATGAAAAGACGCTGAACCATATCAGTATAAGATTTGTGAACGTTAAAATTAGCTCGGCGTCGAGGACTCTCTGCTGCTTTCTGTTTTAAGTCACTAAACAATGCTTTATCAAAATACTTTATATCGTCCAACGTCATTTCCTAACTAATGCTTGGGTATTACATTAAAGCCTATCGCTTCTCCCTCTAATTCCGCAAGCATCAAAAGCTATCATTTGTTTTTCTTCATTCTACGGCTTTGTTCTTGACGCTTCTCTTCTCGTTTTTCTTTCCGATCTTTCTTATCAGGTGTTAACGAGCCTGTTTTGAATTTTGCTTTACGCTTGGCTTTAGCTTCAGCTTTCTTCGCCGCCTCAAGTGCCATTTCTTCTTTTTCGACTTCTAGCATTTCAGGTGTCTCTAGCGTTATTCGCCCCAACTTGCCCGACTGCAGTTCTTTAAGCAGAATCTCGCATATTTTATGAAGGTTTACGCGACCACCCGCTTGAATTGCTCCGCGCGTTTTAGCGGCAGCTTCCAAAAACTCTATTTCAGTGTCGGGCAGCTCGGTTAGCTTATAGCGCTCCTTCATTACCTCTGGATACGCTTTAATGAGGTAGTCTGCTGCAAAAAAACCGACATCGTCGTATTCCATGGCGGTGTTTTTAACAGCACCTGATGAAGCCAAGCGGTAGATGGAATGTGGATTTTCAAGCTTAGGCCAGAGTACTCCCGGAGTATCAAATAAAATGATACCGCTTCCTAAGTTTATGCGCTGCTGGCTTTTCGTCACGGCTGGCTCGTTGCCTGTTTTAGCAATGATTCGGTCGGCCAAAATATTAATTAGCGTCGATTTACCTACGTTAGGTATACCCGTGATCATAGCTTTAATTGCTTTGGGCTGTCCTTCTTTATACGAACAAATGCTTTTAACCAGCTGCATAATTTGCTTGCTGTTGCCTGGTTTATCGCTAGAGGTCGTAATCGTCTTTACGCCACGCTCTTTCTCTAAGCTCTCCTGCCAGCGGGCGGTAATTTCTGGATCTGCCAGGTCGTACTTATTAAGAATTTTAATACAGGGCTTGTCGCCGCGTATTTTTGCAATTTCAGGGTTTTCACTGGAATACGGAATACGTGCGTCAAGCACCTCAATGAGAATGTCTACTTGATTAAGCGACTCTTTAATTTCTTTCAGGGCTTTGTGCATGTGCCCTGGAAACCATTGTAATGCCATGGTTGTTTCCTATCGTAATCGAGTTGAGAGTGCGTGCTTAACGGGTTAATTCATAAGCGCAGATATTTACAGCGCTGGCTAAGTTTAACGAGTCAATCTTACCGCTTCCCGCAATGGTATACGCCGTTGCGTTTAGCTGTGATAGTGCGTCAACAGGCACGCCACGTGCTTCGTTGCCAAACAGATAACATTGGTAATCACCAAAGGTGTTAGAGGTGATATTACTTCCACCCATATCTAAGAAAGCGAAACGTTCGAACCGCTCGCCTAGGCTTTCAAGCGCTACGTTTAATTCCATGTTTACATGGAAAATAGCCCCCATACTTGAGCGCACAACTTTCGAGTTGTATGGGTCCACACTGTTTGGGCTTAGTAATAGCGTAAAATCACCAAACCACGCTAGCGTCCTTAGTATGGTGCCTAAGTTGCCAGGGTCTTGAACTTCATACAAATAGATGTACTTTTCGGTACTGGATTTGTTTGCTGAAATGCTGGTTTGTGACCGCTCTGAATATAACGCGGAGTTAGGAAGTGGAACGCGAGCGATAATACCTTGAGGTGACTTAGTATCGCTGAGTTGCTGCATTTGTTGAGACGATACCGTTTCTCCCTTCATATTAGAGACTGAAGAATCAAGTCTTTCTTTCACCCATGCCTCATACTCAGCCGTTACATAAAGGGTGATATCACCTAATGTACTACTGTCATGCTGAGCAACATTAATTAACTCTAAAACTAAGTGCTCTCCTTCCACCAAATAGAATCCGAACTGCGTTCTAAATTTCTTTTGATGGAGCTTTTTCACGTCACTTAGTTTCATTTGCACTGCCCTTTTTATAACTTTCGGCGCAAGTGTAAGGTATCCAGCACAAAACGCAAAGCGACATGTATGATGTGGATGGAGAGAACCTAGATTTAATTGTCGGCGTCTATTAGTTCACGCTCAGAACGAACGGTGATCTGCTCGGGCATATTGAGAATAGCTTTGGTCAAATCAACAGAATATCCTATTCCTTCGTTATCCATTATGTGAGCAGGAAGGTAAAACTTCTTAAGCACTTTTGCATCATGCATTGCCGCGTCAACTCGATACCACCTTCCATCAAGCCACATTTCATTCCAAGCATGTCCATATGCTTCAACGCCGCTTTCGTACTCTACAATCACAGTACCCACGATCACTCTCGCAGGTATCGCCAGTGCCCGCGCAAGTGCAGCAGCAAGTACCGAGTACTCGGTACAGTCGCCGCTTCTAGATTTCGCTACAGTAGAAGCAAAAGAGAAATTATGAATATAAGAAGGCTCTGAAATATAGCTGGCAATGAACGTTTCAATATTGTCCCCTACCCTTGTATTTCCATTCTCATTACCTTGTTCGTTGCTATATTCGTTTAAAAACGCTTCTACAACAGTTTGTACCGCCTTTTCTTCAAAATCGATAACAAATGTGTTCGCTTTATAGTTCGCCAGCACGTCTGTAGTGGGTTCTAATGCACCTTCTAACGTATCGCTAAGCATTATCGACAGCACACTATTTTGCAACTGTTGGTGTTGAGAGAGTGCTACGCCACGCCAGTGCGATAAGACAGCGCCAGCTGCGTTGGGGGCATACACCTTCACATCAACCCATATCTTTTCATCAAGTGGTAGCGATACATCTTCATCAATAGTCAAAGGAATTAGCGCAAAAGTTGGGGAGCTTTGCGCGTAGCTAACATGACTTAAAAGGAGTCCGCTTAGCACTGTAAAGAAAGCCCATAACGTCTTACTTGCTTTCAAAACTTTATATTTCATTATGAACAATTTCACCGTCACAGCTTTATCGGCTTGCCAGATACGTACATCGGCATAACACCGTAATCTATAGGCCCCATTTCCACTTTAGCCCTTTGCATAATGAAATCTTCATCGACTGTATATTCAATCTTAAAACTTTCAATTTCAGCCACTAGCTCCAATAACCCATTTTTTTGACTCTTTTTATACATGACTGTTGGTGTCGGCTGAGTTGGGTCTCCTTCTAGGCTCCACGTGTTATAGCTCAAAGAGTCTTGGTCTGAATTGGCTAACTTCTGTGTCTCGAGATAAGCGCCAAAGTTTGAAGTAAACACATCATCATAAAGAAGCTCAGAGTTTACCTCCTTTCCTTGAATTTCACCCTCGATAACCCATGTTCCTTCTGTTCTAGAAAGTCCCATTGATGACATTACCTCGCCGTTTTCCACGGTGTATTCGTAAGTATTGATCAAGGTACCGTCAATTCGGCTCCATGAACGTGCCAAAGAATCGGTAGATGAGACAGTATTAGCATCAACAGGAAGAATAAGTGAAGTTGCTTCTACAATTTCCACATCGCCATCAGCATCAACAGAGAATTTTTCAGACACTATACCTACTAGTTCACCCTGCATCTTCATTCCATTAATGGCAAAAAAGAAGGGCTTTACGTTTGCCGTTCTATCTACTGCATTAACAAATGAGGTGAATACGTCTTTAAAGGTTTCTCTATAGCCAATCTCATTGTGCAAGCAAACCTGCAAACCATTTGCCGACTCCGCAGACATGCCTTTCAACAAACCAGAAACCCGTTCGTCGGTCTCACCTAAATTGTAGAGAATGTCGTAACTGAAAACGGGAACATCACCTAAGTTTGAAACATCAAGGCTGAAGTTATACTGACTCTCTAACGCTTTGTTTAAGTTTGCTGATACGTTGTTTACCGCGTATTTCATCATGTTGACAAGTGAATTGGCTAAGCCGTCATACTCTTGAAAAGCCCAACACTCAACAGGAGATTCAGAGCCGATATCTACCGTAAAGTACCAGTAATTATCGTCAGACTGTGCCTCAGACCATGTACCAAGGCCAGTTGCATTGATAGGGAACGCAGGAAGAGATAAGCGAGTTCGAGGCAGATCCTTTGCTTCTTTTACTAATGACTGACTGAACCAATCAGGCAACTGTTCGCTGGTTATATAATCTTTAGCACTCGCAGGTGCTGTTGATAATAGCCCTGTTAGCAAACAGGCCACGGAGGTTTGTTTCATCATTTTTTAATCCTTTTTTATTAGTATATTTTGATTACTAGTTTTGCCTAAAAACGCGTTTCAACCTTCAGCAACCACGTAAATTTCACCGTCGTAGACACCTTGCACGGTGAGCTTCTGGCTTGCCAGTGCCTGAAGGTAATCAATATGCGCTTGCTCCACTTTCTGTCCAGGAACAATAAGTGGAATACCGGGTGGGTACGGAGTAATTAAGCCAGCTGCAGTGCGTCCAACGCTATTTTGCCATGGAATAGCTTCTCTAGGGCTGAAAAACGCTTTTGACGGAAGGTCGTCTAAATGAATGGGCGGAATGTCTGCCGGTAACGGGCTCTTGCTCTTGCGCTTACTAAGGTTAACAGCACCGTCATCAAGACGTTTCAATGCGTTGTACAGCCTTACAATTTTAGAGCGCATTCCACCTAGCGTAAGCAATACTAAAATAGTGCTATGGGTAAACTTCTCTATTTCTAAACCGACTTCGTCCATCAAGAAACGATGTATTTCTTGATTTGAATAGTCAAGCGCCGAAACGTCAATTAAGATTTTAAGCGGATCATGCCCAATGTTGTCACTTTCAAAGTGAGAAAACATATACGCAAAGTCACTAACAAATACGTTACGGCCAAAGAAACGATAAAAATCACTGATATAGGGTGAATTTCTAAAACTTGCGCCACCGCTGTGACCTGGCGTATGCCACGAGTCGTTAGACTCTACCACATAGTCTTTATATTCAGTCCAAAACGGCGTTTCGTTTCTATCGTCAAAGTCATTGATGATATAACCCAGAAAAGATTCTGGGTCTGAAATAATGTCGTTACGATAGAAGAATGATTCAATGCCATTGGCTTGATTTACTATATCCAACCCTTTTACGGCATCGCCTAAGACATACACGGGAAGTTCAGGGCGAATACGTTTAATGGCGTCGATAACTTTCGCGTTGTTATCAATCACCGCGTTGTGTGCAGACGACTCTTCGCTTGTTGTTTTCTCGTTCGCGTTTTGTGATCTAACGTTTTCTGCTGTGGGGCTCGTATTTTCATTAAGTACGCCATTTAAAGGCACTACGTCTGTGAGTTCTTTAACCTTCGCCACCACATCCCAGCTAAATACCACAGCCTGAATGTCACCGTCTTCTCGAACAAATTGTAGCGCCTTAGAAACGGAGTTTGCCTCAAGTAGGCTTATATCAAGGTCACGTCGGTCGAAGTAAGCAATGGTGTTGCCTATACTCGACGTAATTTGTTCCAACAGATCAACAGCATCTTCTATAACAAGAATTTTCAAATGAGGGCGCATTAACTAACCATGTAATTAATAATGAGTATTTGGCGCTAAGCTAAAACTCATAAGGCTAAGAATCTATTAACGCAAACAGTAAAACTAAAAATAGTGTAACTCTGAATTTCACTGGTGTCGTGTAAACTTTTGCTCAACTTTAGCAATAGTTTTTACTCGAGCTGAACAGGGGAAAATCACACATGCATACATCTACCTTTCTAACTCAATCCCCACATGCCTGTCTTTCAAAATCCACAGAGCACGTAAATAATCTACAAGAATTCTTACATTACGCGAAGAACGTGCTCCCTTCTATTTCTTTTACGAAGAAAAACGCCTGGCCAATACATCATGATCATTGTTTTATGCGGGTGATTTTAGACAATATTGTCGGCTGTGCGTGGTATGAGGCCATTCCGTCACCGGCTTATAAAAACCTTACCGACGAGCAAGCCAGCGCTGCATTAAATCTTGCGAGACAGATAGCTAATGAGAGTGTCTCTCTTCACGTTCTCAACCAACGCTCGAAACAATGGCGCGATAAACAGCTAAAGTTGGAGTTTTAGTATGACAAAACGTACAACTATTAATGACGCAATTCTGATTCAAGACGGCCAAGACCTAGAGCGAATAGTGAAAGATAAACGAGCGCAATGGAGGGCTAATAACGCTAAAGCGCGACGCAGGCAACGCCGTTACAAAAAGAAGCTTATTGCAGAACTTTCCCATGTTATCAATGATATTCATAGCACATATCCCGGAGATGATGCGTAAAGCACTATCATAATAGATATCAATTACCTACAATCACGGCAAGAAAGTTGCGCTTAATAAAGTGTGGCGTACATTAATTCCTACCAAGAAAGTGACAGGACATACCATGGCGTTTAATTTAGCTATTAATAACGATATTGCAGTAATCACCTTTGACGACGGAAAAGTTAACGCCGTTGGCTTTGAGCTTATTCAGCAGTTCAACGATGCCTTAGATGAAGCAGAGAAAAACGCAAAAGCAGTTGTATTACACGGCGGTGAAGGCAAGTTTTGCGGGGGCTTTGATTTGTCAGTAATGAAAGCTGACGACAAAGCAAAACAACACGAACTGGTGTCAAAAGGCGCTGATTTGATTGTGCGCCTTTATAGTTTTCCGCTACCTGTTGTTGTTGCTGCAGAAGGTCACAGCATTGCAATGGGCGCAATTATGCTTATGGCTGCGGACCTGCGTATTGGTAAAGATGCAGATACTAAGTATGGTCTTAATGAAACCGCCATTGGTATGGTGCTGCCGCCATTCGGTATGGAACTAGCCAAAGCCAGACTTGCTAATACTAGCCAAACTGAAGCCTTACTTTTCTCGCGCATCTATCAAGGCAGTGAAGCGGTTAAAGCAGGCTTTTTAGATGCAGCAGTGCCTCAGGAACAAGTACTAGCAACGGCTATGGGTTATGCAGAAAAACTGAAAATGTTACCAAGGAAGTCTTTTGCTGAGTCTAAAATACAGTTGCGTAAAGAAACCATAGAGAAAATGAAGGCCTAGATCTTAGGCTGTAACAACGCGTTGAGACATATCATTTCAACGCGTTGTAAAAAAGCAATTACTTTACAGGCCCAGAGCGGCGTTCAATCTCTTCTTTTAGCGCATTCCTTAGGCCTAATTCAAAGCTCAATTCAGCGAGCACAAAAAGCGG
>JAXHTT010000051.1:0-22892 GCA_034190055.1 Pseudomonadota bacterium
GTTACAGATACAGGGCTGTATTTGTCAGACCAGATTACCTACAAAAACTGGCGGATGACGTTGGGGCTACGTCACGACCGCGTTGACAATGATACCGGCGTGACAGAACAAGATGATACGCAAACCTCTTACTCGGCTGGCGTGTTATACCGCTTCGATAACGGCATCTCTCCCTACCTTAGCTATGCTGAGTCATTCGAAACTGTGGTGGGATTGGATAACGACAACAATCAGCTTAAGCCTGAAGAAGGTCGACAGTACGAGGCCGGTATTAAGTATGAATTATCAGCCATTCCGGGTTTTATAACGCTGGCGTATTACGATATTGAAGTGTCTAACCTTCCTAATCCAAATGGTTTACCAGATGAAGCCGCGCAGCAGCAGGGCGTTACGTCCATCGAAGGTGTAGAACTAGAAGGGCGTTTAGACTTTGGCGAAGTAACCGCGCAATTTGCTGCGTCTGTTTTGGATGCAGAAGATCCTAACGGTTTCTCGTTATCAGCACAGCCAGATAGCAACGCGTCGCTTTGGCTTAATTACTCTCCCCTTGAGCTTGAGGCGTTAACCATAGGCGCAGGTGTTCGCTATGTCGGCGAATCGGTCTCTGAAAATGGCACAATTCGTTATGAAACACCTAGCTATACATTGGGCGATTTAATGGTGGCGTACGAGTTATCGAGTAACGTGAATTTGCAACTGAATGTTAGAAACGTTACTGACAAGAAATACCTAACGTCGTGTTTGTTCAGAGGGGATTGTTTCCCAGGTGTACGTAGAACAGTAAACGCGTCGCTTACCTATTCGTTTTAAGGAATGCTCATGCTTACAGTTGCAGCAGGTGGCTTTACGCTCGCGGCCTTAGGGGTTGTTTATAAAAGTTGGCGTGAGCAAGCCTCAACTTATCTTTATTTAGGCTTAGTCGTATGGCTAGCGTCAGCGGTGTGTTGGTCTATGGCACAGGGTTGGGAGTTTGGCGTGTTATATGCGTTGTGTATTCCTGCCATTCTTGTCTGGCCATTCATCGCATTAAATCAAACGTTTTTGCCACAGGCCAAAAACGTACCTCAGCCGAGAAGCTTTGACTTCGCACGAGGTACAGTATTGGCAAATGTTGCAAACTATTTCGTGGTACTGGTTGTTCTTTTGGTTGTTAGCGTTCTAATAACGCTAGGCGTATGCTCGCTGCTTCCGTTTTCCATCGCAGGCCAGTTAGCTACGGGTACAGTTCTACTGCCAGTTTTGTGGGGGCTTTTCGTTTATCACTATCTTGCCACCTCTCACAAATTTAAAGTCATTGGTGCTTACGCAGCATTGTCTGCGGCTTGTGTACCAATACTTATCTTCTTTCCCATGTAGGTGAATATCAATGGATAAAGTTACAAAACAAAATGCATTAAATGCACATACTTGGGTTGGTGTGTTTTTAAGTGTACTGCTTTTTTTAGTATGCCTTTCAGGGACGGTTGCCGTATTCCACCTAGAGTTTGAGAGATGGGAACAGCCTCATATTGAAGAAATGGAGAATGTCTCTCCACAGGCGGTTGAAAAGGCGATGGATAGCTTCCTAGCTAAACATACCGAAGAGTCTCACCACCTCTTTGTCGTGTTTCCTACATCTGATATTCCACGGTTGGTGGTTGAAAACGACCACGTAGCGTATTTTGCTGATAGCAAAGGTAACCTGCTGGAAGAAGAAAGCGTGTCTTTTACCCAAATGCTGGTGGACTTACATTTATATTTAAACCTGCCGCATAGCTGGGGAATGATTTTAGTCAGTGCCCTAGGCGCCATTATTTGTACCTTAGTTATTACAGGGGTTATTGCCCATAAACGAATTGGGAAAGATGCATTCAAACTGAGAAGAGGCGGTAATGGTCAGCAGGCCCAGATAGACTTGCACAACCGCTTTGGCCTGTGGGCTGCGCCATTTCATCTAATCATAGGGATTACGGGTGCCTATTTTGGCATGGCGGGCATTATTTTAGTGGTCGTTGCTTCACTCAACTATGACGGCGATAGGGATGCAGTTGTTGAGCAAATATTCACACCGGACCCCGTATTAACGGCCCAAGAAGGTAAGCCCGCGATTGGAAAAGCCTTCGCGCAAATGGAAACGCTTGCGCCTGAAAAGTCGCCGATATTCTTAACCGTACATGAAGTCGGTGAGCCAGAGCAATTTATTGAAATTTACGCCAAAGCGCCAAACCGCATGATTTACGCTGAAGGCTATCGTTTCGATACTGCCGGAAATTATATCGGTGATGCTGGCTACGAAGATGGGGAATGGGGCAAGCAGCTTGTATGGGCCATGTATCGACTACACTTTGGTGATTTTGCTGGTTTAACCAGCAAGTGGTTCTACCTAGTATTAGGCATCATGCTAACCATGCTTTGTGTTTCTGGTATGGAAATTTGGCTGTCTAAAAAAGCCCACCCACCTTTAGCGAGCAGGCTTTGGTACGCCGTAGTCTGGGGCAGTGTCAGCGCTCTGGCCTTAACCGCAGCCGTTGATATGTTTTTTGCCGGTTCTCTTATTGCCGTATTTTGGTGCCTAATGTTATTCAATACAGCAGTGACCGTGGCAGTTAAATCGCTGACAAAGCCAGTGTGGCTGATGATATCTGGGTTAAGTGTACTTGTACTTTTAGCCACTTATGCTGCCGTACATCAAGATGCTGCGCTTTCTATTGCATCACTTCAGCTAAATATTCCAATGGCTGTGTACGTGATCTGGAGCTTATACCGCGCTACTGTGCTATTTAAACGTGCGGAAAACGTTCGCGGCTACAATGTCGGCGGTGGCAATAGCGAAGTAAATCGAGGCGACAGAAGTCAAGACGACAGAAATCAAGAAGCTCGAGGAACGAGTGTTAACGCATAAACCTTAAAGTAATTATCAAGGGGCGAAAGTACAGCTAACTCGCCCCTTGATGTATTCACCTTAGTTACGCTTTTTTCTTTTCCACGTCCCGCCATACATGTAGTCATCATTATTTTTTGCCAGTGTTTGGCAAGCCTTACACACTATGCGCCATTCGTCTGTCTCACTTTGGCGAACACGAAATTGCGTGTCAGCTTCGACACCGCAGTTGTCACATGGCTTTGATGGTTTTAACCTGCTTTTCTTTCCCATGTTGTAGCGTTCTTTCCTATTTTTATTCGCAAGGCTGTTTTTGTTGTTTTCTCAGGTCATTTGCAGAGTGTCAATCTAAATTAATTTGGCGACAGCAACGGCAAACGCCGAGCCTTTTTCTACTGCGCGCCCCCACAACCTCATTGGTAAAGATGGTTGCTGTGTCATCATTGCTAACGCTTCGTCTCTATGGTGCTGTTCTTCTTCCTGACAGTGTTTAAACCTTTCTATCACGTTTGATGGCGGAATAGATAATGCCGACATGTGTTTACACTGCTCGTCATAATGCAAATCAACAAATTCCTCTACACAATAAATGGTATAGAAAAACCAGTTCTGACCAAAAAGGCGCGGTAAGAAGCCGGTTAAAAAGCCCGCGGCTATCCATAGGGGCAGTATGAAGCTACCCCTAAACAGCGGCATTTCACTTTCAAAAATAGCAAGGTGCGCACGCTCTGTTTCAAGGTGCTTTTTTATAAAGCGTTTCGTGTCGACTTCAGTTTTATTAATGCGCAACAAACACCAGATAAATTCCGCCACTAGCGCTCCGCGGTATATCCAAACTGCACCTGTTTCACCAGCGTGACTCGCGCGCAACTCTTTGTCTACCAGCCTGGCATAGTTGGCATCAAGCGACTTTGCGTAAAATGGCATGGGGTACTCCTACAGCGTTTTATTAAAAAACGCGCGAAATGCTTATATGGATGTCGCCTTACGTATTTGTAATGCGCTTACTCACGCGAGTGCTAAAGCCTGAATTTAGCTTAGCTTTCTGGAACGCTTAAAGCTTTGGTGAATAGTGTTCTATTTAAAAATGAAAGCAGAGTAGGTCAACTGCGCTTGCTAAGGTAGGTAAAAGTATTAAAGGAGTGCGTGAATGAAAATGCTATGGGGTTCTCTTATTTTAGCTCTTACCTATTTACTGTTATGGCCGGTACCTATCGATCCAGTCAGTTGGCAAGCACCGAAAAACGGTGGCTTTACAAACGCGTTTACAGAAAATTCGCGGTTGGCAGAGCTTTCGTACATTGACATAGAAGGAGAAGAGGGGCCGGAGGATTTTGCGATAAACAAAGCGGGAACCATTGCCACCGCGACGCACTCTGGCGCGGTATTGTTGATGAAACAGGGGCAAACGTCATTTACATCATGGATAAATACCAGTGGCCGCCCACTTGGTCTTGAATACGATAACAAAGGAAACCTACTAATCGCTGATGCCCATCGAGGGTTACTAATTGCAAACGCAAAAGGCGAACTAAAAACGCTGGTCAATCAGGTAGAGAATACCCCCGTGGTATACGCTGATGATGTTGATATAGCTAAAAATGGAAAGGTTTATTTTACCGACGCGACCACCAAGTTTGCCGCAAAAGACCACGGCGGAACGCTTTCGGCAAGCTTGCTAGAAATTCTAGAGCACAAAGGGAATGGCAGGCTAATCGAGTACGACCCATTAACTGCTTCGAGCAAAGTATTGATAGACGGTTTAGTTTTCGCAAATGGCGTAACAGTGAGTCATGATCAAGACTCTGTGTTGTTTAACGAGACAGGAAAATACCGGGTTTTACGCTACTGGTTAAAGGGGCCTAAACAGGGAAGCGTGGATGTGGTGATAGATAACTTACCTGGTTTTCCTGACAACATAAGTCAGGCTGCCGGCGGCGGGTATTATCTAGGTCTTGCTTCACCCCGTTCAGCCCCAGTGGACGGGCTATCAGACAAACCCTTTGTTCGTAAAATAATTCAACGTTTACCTCAGTTTCTGAGACCACAGGGTGAACCATACGGGCACCTTTTAAAAATTAGCGACAGTGGGAAGGTACTTAAATCTCTTCAAGATCCAAGCGGCGCTTACCCTTTTGTAACTGGCGCTGTAGAAACTGAATATGGTTTGTTTATTAGTAGCCTCATAGCGCCTACCGTGGGTGTTCTTCCCCATGATAAAACGCGTTCGTCAACGGACGTGACTGATATGGGGGGTGATGCTTACAGTGGAAATTAATATTGGCAACAACTAGTGGCGAAAGATAGTGCTGATAATACGACTAGTACGTAGAAATAAATAAAACTTAGTTACATTTAATCAATGTTTAAACTTTTGTCACCTAGTTATTCTTACAAAGCTGTACCGCTATAAACTATGCTAACGTAGTATAGTATGGTTGTTGAGAGCATAAACGCTGGCGAACTACCAATTTCGGCGGCCGTTATTAAAGGAACTGTAGTAAATCATGAAAGCGTATACCTATACTTCAATTGCACTTGCAGTCACGATTTCACTTCTCACAGGATGTGGGGGCGGTGGCGGCTCATCCAGTAACCCGCCAATAGCAACGACACCTACTACACCAACAACGCCAGTTACCTCTGAGCCTGAGTGGGAAGCCGGTGTCTATGAGCCACAATCCGAATTCATTGCCAAATGTGAAGCGCCAAGAACTGGCATCGACCCTTTTACGGGAAATGCTTATCCAGATACTCAAGGTACCGCAATGGATGAAAAGCTCTGGCTGCGTTCTTGGACCAATGACACCTATTTATGGTACGACGAAGTAGACGATAACGACCCAGAAAACTTTTCAGTATTGGCATACTTTGACCAGTTAAAAACTAATGAATTAACGCCAAGTGGCACGCCAAAAGACAATTTTCATTTTTCACAAGACACTGCTGAATACAACGAGCTATCACAATCTGGCATAGAGTCGGGATTTGGTTTTGATTGGGAATTCGGTTCAAACACAGTGCCACGAGAGCTAACGGTGCGATTCACAGAGCCTGGTTCACCAGCTTATGTAGCTAATGTGCCGCGAGGCGCAAAGGTCGTGAGTATTAACGGCGTTGATTTTGTTAACGATAATACTCAGCAAGGCGTTGAGGCTTTAAACGATGGGTTGTTTCCTGATGACGCAGGAACTACGACGAGCTTTGAGTTTGAGCTGATTGACGGTAAGACTATGTCTGTAGATATAACTTCTGCTGATGTGAGCGTAACGCCGGTGCAAAACGTTAAGGTGTTCGATACTGAAAACGGTAAAACAGGCTACTTCCAGTTCAATGCGTTTATCGTTACTGCGCAGGAAGGGCTAATTGAGGTCTTTGATACATTCGTTGAACAGAATGTTACCGAGTTAGTAATGGACCTACGTTACAACGGTGGAGGGCGTTTGGCGTTAGCTTCACAGCTTTCTTATATGGTAGCGGGCCCGAATCAAACGAACAATGCTACGTTTGAAACCTTAAGATTTAACGATAAAAACCCAACGACTAACCCCATAACTGGTGAGACAATACGTCCTACGCCTTTTTACAGCAATGTTATCGATTACAACGCCGGACGGCTTACCGATACTTTACTGCCGAGCCTTTCGCTGACTCGTGTTTACGTAATTTCAACAGATGCAACGTGTTCAGCCAGTGAAGCGGTAATGAACGCGCTTCGAGGTATAGATGTAGAGGTGGTACAAATTGGCTCTACAACGTGCGGTAAGCCTTATGGTTTCTATCCAACAGACAACTGTGGTGAAACCTACTTCACTATTCAGTTTCAAGGGGTGAACAATAAAGGTTTTGGTGATTATGCCGATGGCTTTATGCCAACCAATACCCCGAACTTTGATTTTGAACTGCCAGGATGTGAAGTTGAAGATGACTTTACTGCTAGTTTAGGCGACCCAAATGAAGGTATGTTGTCTGCAGCACTAGAATTTGCAGCTACGGGCGCATGCCCTGAAGTGGTATCTGGCAATGGCATGGCTGATGTAAATGCACTGCGCAGTAATCAAAGCGCGCTAGTGGGTGAAAAGCTTATTCCTATCGACACACCCGAAACGCGCAGAGAAAACTTTATTTTACATAACAAGATTAATCAGCCCGTTATCAGGGAACAAGAATGATGGTTCTATTCGGTAGAGGCAAAGCTAAAAGTAAAGGGCTGCCAGCTGCAGCCCTTGCTATAGTGCTATCATTGGCCATTGGTTGTGCTGCAAGTAAGGAGGCTGAGTTGCATAAAGCAATCACTAACAGCACGAGTGCAAGCCAAAAGCAAACTATTGAAAATACCATCAGCAACTGGTTTGGCGGTATACCCATCACTGTTGCTGATAATGTGTTTAGCAAAGCGTCAAACATTACAATTGAACGAAAAGCGAAGATAGATAGCAGGGGGTTACCCGTTGAAGGAAGGCATGATAACCCTGTGTACAGCTTTACATTACTAAGTAATGGCGAACAATGCTTGCTGCGAAATGATCAAACTGGTGAGCTTACTAAACTTGAAAATGTGGAGTGCTACCCCATTCACGACTGAGTGTAAACGTATAGTTCGGGTACATAAAGGTTGGATACATAAATAGTAAGCCGAAATACCGCAGTGCTATTGCTAAAAAACACAAAAAAAGCCCGATGTTTAAATGCATCGGGCTTTTTTATTTTTAGCGTTTTTATCTTAACGTTTATGCATGCTTGGCTGTTTTTGGGAGCGGCCACGATTGTTGCCGCCGCCATTATTCGCCTTAGAAGCCTTGCCGGAATTTCGATTGGCGGTGTTACCGCTGGCTTGCTCTTTCCTGTGCACGCTACCTTGTTTATTACCGTTTGTATTACGACGGCTTTTATTTACAGCGCTACCGTCTCGGCTTTTGCCTTTTCCGTTTCTACCCTGAAACGTCGGTGGAAGCCCGGTATGCTTAGTAAGCGCACGTTCACCGCGACGTCCTTTTTGTGCTTTCTGACGTTTTTCGTCAGCGGTCTCAGGCGGCACAAGGTGCTGAGGACCACGGCCAATTAAGTCTTCACGTCCCATACGTTTAAGTGCTTCTCGAATTTGCGCAAAGTTTTTCGGGTCGTGATAACGCAACATGGCCTTATGTAGTCTGCGGTGAATTTCACCTTTCGCTGAAGGCACCTCTTCACTGTCTTTAGTTACTTTACGAAGGGAATTCACTTCGGTGTGGTACATGGTTGTAGCCGTTGCCATTGGCGACGGATAAAAGTTTTGTACCTGATCGAGCTTAAATTTGTTTTCCTTAAGCCAAATCGCAAGGCTTAACATGTCTTCGTCGGTGGTACCCGGGTGCGATGCGATGAAGTAAGGAATAAGGTATTGCTTTTTACCTGCTTCCTGTGAGTATTTATCAAACAGTTCCTTGAAGCGATAGTAGCTGCCCATACCCGGTTTCATCATTTTTGAAAGCGGGCCGTCTTCGGTGTGTTCTGGCGCTATCTTCAAATAGCCGCCTACGTGGTGAAGGGCTAGCTCTTTCACGTATTCTGGGTCTTCTACCGCTAAGTCATATCGCACCCCTGAAGCAATCAAAATCTTTTTTATTCCAGGCAATTCGCGAGCACGGCGGTATAAGTCGATGGTTGGCTTATGGTCGGTATCCATATGCGCACATATGCTTGGGTACACGCAAGAAGGGCGACGACAAGTCGCTTCTGCCTTCGGGCTCTTACAACGAAGGCGATACATGTTCGCCGTCGGACCGCCTAAGTCTGAAATTACGCCAGTAAAGCCAGGTACCGTATCGCGTATTTGTTCAATTTCACGAATAATCGAGTCTTCAGAGCGACTTTGAATGATACGCCCTTCGTGTTCGGTAATAGAACAGAAGGTACAGCCGCCATAGCACCCGCGCATAATGTTAATGCTAAAGCGGATCATATCGTATGCCGGAATCTTTGCATCGCCATAAACAGGGTGAGGAACACGCTGATATGGAAGGTCAAACACCGCATCCATCTCTTCAGTTTCAAGAGGCATGGCGGGTGGATTAATCCAAATGTGTCTGTCGCCGTGTCGCTGCATAAGTGCACGGGCGCAACCCGGGTTAGTTTCTTGGTGCAAAATACGCGATGTATGCGCGTATAACACCTTGTTGTCTTTTACTGTTTCGTACGCTGGCAGCTTAACGTACACTTTCTCCCAAGGCTTACGCTTTTCTTTCTCTTTTTGCGCAGGCTGAATCACGATAGGCGCAGCCTCTGGTGCTTCACTGCTTTTCGTGTCTTTATCCTGCGAGTCGCACTCGGGCTCCATTTGATAGGGGCTTGGAATGGCGTCAATTTTACCGGGCCTATCAAGAGAGGTAGAGTCAACACCTTGCCATTCTGGTAAAGCTTCTTTAACGATGATTGCGGTACCTCGAATGTCGCGTAAATCGGCAATATCTTCACCTGCCGCTAAGCGGTGGGTTACTTCAACAAGCGGGCGCTCGGCATTACCGAAAAACAGCATATCCGCTTTAGAGTCGAACAGTACTGATCGGCGTACTTTCTCGCTCCAGTAATCGTAGTGCGCAATACGACGCAAGCTGGCTTCAATACCGCCCGCAATTACAGGTACGCCTTTAAAGGCTTCGCGGCAGCGCTGTGCATATACGGTTACGGCACGGTCAGGACGCTTACCGCCTACATTGCCTGGTGTATAGGCATCGTCGTGACGAAGCTTTTTGTCAGACGTATAGCGGTTGATCATGGAGTCCATGTTTCCGGCTGTTACGCCAAAATACAGGTTGGGCTTACCCAACTTCATAAAGTCGTCTTTACTCTTCCAGTCTGGCTGAGAAATAATGCCAACGCGAAAGCCATGGGCTTCCAGTACACGACCAATAACCGCCATACCGAAACTAGGGTGATCGACATAAGCATCGCCGGTTACCAAAATAACGTCACAGCTGTCCCAGCCAAGGGCATCCATTTCCTCTTTTGACATAGGAAGAAAAGGCGCAGTACCCAGGCAGTGTGGCCAATATTTAGGGTAAGAAAACAGACCGCGGTCGGCCTTAATGGTGGCTTGCATAGTAATCACATCTAGATAAATCAGGGAATTGCTGAACTTAAAATAAGGATAAGCTCAGATTAAGTGCGCAATTATAGCAGTCTTAGCCAAGCTGCGGTATAGCACTGTCATTAAATAAAAGTGCTTTGTATACTGGTGTTTGTTAAATGGCTGAATTATCTATGCGGCCTGGTATTAAAAGAGCGCATACAGCGTATGTTTACTTATCTACGCTTCAGTAAGTGTTCGAAGATTAAGAGAATGAATAAAAACATGGCGTATTGGCTATTTAAAACAGAACCTGATGCATTTTCTATCGATGATTTGGCAAGCCGTCCTGACCAGACTGAACCGTGGGATGGCGTAAGAAATTACCAAGCCCGTAACTTTTTACGTGATGGCGTAAAGCTAGGCGATAAAGTGTTTATTTATCACTCCAGCTGCAAACTGGTCGGTATTGCAGGCGTTGCAGAGGTGGTGAAAGACGGGTACCCAGACACCACACAGTTCAACCCTGAGTCAAAATACTACGATCCTAAATCCAGCGAAGAAAATCCGCGTTGGTATCGTGTGGATGTAAAGTTTATAGAAAAGTTTTCCAGCGTACTTCCACTCTCTGTTATCAAGAGTATGGAAGGTATTACTGAGCTACCTTTAGTTAAAAAAGGCGGGAGGTTATCAATAATGCCGGTACAAGAGGGCGAATGGCAACAACTGTATGCGGCTGCCAGAGGTTAAAAAGCGCCGTATTAGCGCTATGAGGTGAGCCGTAGTAAGGGCAACTGGCTATCACGATTTAGTGCAGTTGCCCCAACACATGTTTACTACTTGCCAAAGGCAAATTTTGTATCGGCATCGCGCAATAAGAAAAGTGCAAAGCAAGCGCCCCACATTGGCCATGCTGCAAAAAAGAGCAGGTGATTAAAGGCGTCTAGATATTGCGGGAAAGACGAAAGAGTGGAGCCACCGTGAAGGATAAAGATGAGGCCGTAGGTGTATTTTTTCACAAGGCCCGCTAAAAACGCTAACACCAATGCGAGCTGGAGTGCGCCCATGATGTACACGGCCATTTCAGGTACGCCGCCTATGCCGTAAAATTTTTCAAAGATCGCCATGCCGTGGGCAGGATTGACAAACTTATCTAGGGTCCAAACAAACATAACGATAAAAATAGTTACGCGAAGCGAAAGTAACGACCACTCCAGTCGGTTTTGAATATCAGTGTTGTTTTGCATACATGCTCCAAAAGTATAATAGTGCAAGCATACAAGAACGACCGTTCAAAATAAAAATTTCAATTAATTTTGTGTTTTATAATGTTTTTTTGAAAATTAAATGTACTGAAATTTTTTGTGACACGTATCGGTCTAGTCGAATAATAAATAAAAATACGGAATCGTTAATGAAAAAAGTAATCGGCCTTGCCGTTAGCACACTCGCACTTGCCATCAGTCAGTCTCTAGCTGCCCAACAAGTGGAAGATATAGAAGTAGTAGAAGTAACAGGCAGTCAAGAAAACTTAAACACACTAAACCCCGGCGACAATACGCTAAAAGGTGTATTTGGTAGTGGTTTAAGCGCAGCAGAAACCCCTCGTGCGGTAACGTCCCTGTCGGCAGAAGCGATAGAAGCGCTTAACATTAATGATTTACACGATATCGTAAAGGCAGCCCCTAATGCCTACGCTTCAAGCGGTTTTGGTACACCCAGCTTGCCAAGTATTCGCGGTCAGTTAGGCGAACTTTTTCAAGACGGCGTGCGTCGTCAGGCTGGTAATAATGGCTTTGGGTTGCCTTTGTCGTTTAATAGCGTTGAGCAAATTGATGTGGTGAAAGGGCCGTCGCCAGTGTTGTTTGGTAGTACCCAGCGCAACGGCGGCTTTGTAAATCTTCAAACTAAGGTTGCGCCTACCACACAAAGCAAGGGTAAAGTTACCCTTCGCGCTGGGCGTTGGGATCAGTATTCAGCCCAAGTAGATTACGGCACAGCAATAGAAGAAGGGAAAAGCGGCATTCGCTTTAGTGCTGAATACCTAGACCACGGCAGCTTCTATGACTTTGCTGAGCGCGATAGTACAAACCTATTTGTTGCATATCGCTATACACCGAGCGACGCACTCACTTGGGATATCAGCGCTGAATATTACGACACAGACTATCCTGACAATGCAGGTATAAACCGTCCAACCCAAGACCTTATCGACAATGGTGTTTATATTACTGGGCAAGGTACTCAGCCTAATGGCAGTTCAGTTCCGGGGGCTGGAGCCATTATTTCACCCACCGGTGAAGTGGTTATTCCCCGCAATCGCGTATTTACTAATCCTGATGACATCAATGGTGCTGAAACCACCGTTATTCGCAGCAATATAGAATACAAAGTGGCTGATAACGTGGCGCTTCGCAACATTACGTATTATCAATATCTTGAACGGGAAGAAATTGCGCAAAATAGCTTTGTAGAGATTATTGACGGCGCTGACACGTTTGAAAACCGCACTGAAGTGGATTATCAGTGGAACGATAGCCAACTTACTACTGTAGGCTTGGCGCTTCGCTATAACGACGTGCTGGGCTATAGCCAGTTCACTACTGAGGCCGACAATCCGATTGATTTAACCGGGCCTATTTCTAACCGTGTGATCCCTCTTACCGACGCGCAAAAAGCACGTTTAGTCGAGTTACGTCCAGGTGTATTTGTATCTCCGGGGGCTCAGTATGATTTAGACGGCGATGGCAATGGCGATTTCAACCTGTCAGACACCACTGATTCCACGTCGTGGCAAACTGGGTTGGCGCTACAGCAACGCTCTACATGGACAGAAAAGTTCTCAACCATTGCCGGCGTTAGAGTAGATTATTACGATGTTAAAGCCCGCGACCCTTTAGCGCCTGAGGGAGTAACGGCAGCGTCTGATACCTATAGCGATACATTAACAAGCTATCAGTTAAGCGCGGTTTATAAACTCACCGGTGACATCAACGTATACGCGGCGTTTTCAGAAAACGATGCTACATCAAACAGTATGGCGGGTGGCACAGTATTGGGCGGTAATAACGAAATTAACCCGCTTAACTTTGCCACTGAAAATACGCTGTACGAAGTGGGTGTAAAATATGCGCCAAACAGCACTTGGTACGCAGAGGCTGCGGTGTTCGACCAAACCCGAAGCTTACGCAATCGTGATGGCAGCAACAGCGGCGTGAAAACGCAAGGTTTCGAACTACAAATGTTCTATCAAGCAGACGATGTTTGGATCAATGCCGCCTATAGCTACTTAGACGCGCGTTTTGATGATTCGGCGGCGTTTCAAGGTACAGCGCAGGTTATTGATGCGTTTGATAATAGTCGTCCTGATATTATTGAGGGCACGGGTGTGGGGTCGCCGTCGTTTGCCGCGTTCCCAGCATCGAACAGCCGAGTGCAAGGTATTCCTCCACAAATAGCATCCATTAATGCTGGCTGGCAGGTAACTGACGATGTTCAGCTTGGTGCGAGTGCTCTATACACCAAGTCTTTCCCGTTAGACTTTTTACAAACCGTGCATATTCGCGACCAGTACACTATAGACTTAAATGCTGATTACCAAGTTAGCGATGATCTTCGTTTACGCTTAGATGTTATTAACGTTACCGATGAAGAAAATTGGCAGCCGCTGTTTGAAGGTGGATATTTCGGCGCGACTCTTGTCATGCCAAACGTACCTCGTCACGCTCAAGTTACCATGCAATACGCGTTTTAAGCGCTAAGGATTTTTATGTTTAAGAAAATAGCGCTTTTAGGGGTTATTGCCGCCGCTATATTTAGCTTTTTCTATTTTGATTTGAATAGCTATCTAACCCTTCAGGGGATGAAGGACTCACTCGATACGTTTCAAGCGCAAATAGAACAAAACCCTGTATTAAGCATTGGGGTGTTCTTTGCTATTTATGTGGCGGTTACTGCACTGTCGCTACCTGGTGCAGCAATTTTGACCCTTGCTGCAGGTGCACTGTTTGGGCTGGCGCAGGGCTTAGTTATTGTGTCTTTCGCGTCAAGCGTAGGCGCGACGTTAGCTTTTTTAGTCGCGCGCTTCATTCTACGAGATACCGTACGCAGCAAGTTCAAAGAAAAGCTTAAAAAGATAGATGAGGGCGTAGAAAAACAAGGCGCGTTTTACTTATTTACACTGCGTTTAGTACCGGTATTTCCGTTCTTTTTAATCAACCTGTTAATGGGGCTGACGTCACTTAAAACCTGGACATTTTACTGGGTAAGCCAAGTTGGCATGCTTGCTGGCACCGCTGTTTATGTAAACGCAGGTACGCAACTGGCGCAAATTGACAGCCTGTCAGGCATCGTATCGCCAGGGCTTATCTTCTCATTTGTTCTGCTAGGTATATTTCCGTGGATAGCTAAAGGCATAGTGGCAATAGTAAATCGCCGTCGCGTCTACAAAGGCTATAACAAACCAAAGAAATTTGACCGTAATCTAGTGGTGATCGGCGCTGGTGCTGGCGGATTAGTCACCAGCTATATTGCGGCAGCAGTGAAAGCAAAAGTGACGCTGGTAGAAGCAGGGGAAATGGGGGGCGACTGCCTTAACTATGGCTGCGTGCCTAGTAAAGCCATTATAAAAACGGCGAAAGTAGCTAACCAAATGCGCCATGCCGACAACTATGGTTTGGAACCAGTATCACCTGCCATGTCGTTTAAAAAAGTGATGGCCCGTGTGCATGAAGTCATTGCGGCAATCGCGCCCAACGACAGTGTAGAGCGTTACACCAGTTTGGGTGTTGACGTTGTAAAAGGCTATGCAAAGATCATTGACCCCTGGACAGTAGAAATTAAAAAGAATGATGGCGGCACCCAAACGCTAACAACAAAGAGCATTGTTGTTGCCACAGGTGCTGCGCCCTTCGTTCCGGACCTACCTGGTATCGAACAAAGCGGTTATGTCACCTCTGACACCTTGTGGTCTAAGTTTGCGGACCTTGAAGAATCGCCAAAGCGCTTGATCATATTGGGTGGTGGGCCTATTGGCTGTGAGCTAGCACAGGCCTTTTCTCGCCTTGGTAGCGAGGTTACGCAAGTTGAACGTGCGCCGCGTTTAATGGGTAAGGAAGATGCTGACGTAGCTGAATATTCTGAATCTGTACTTCGCGAAAGCGGAGTGAATGTTTTGACCTCTCATGATGCACTGCGCTTTGAGACGAAAGACGGTGAAAAAGTCTTAGTGGTTGCTAAGGAAGGTGTTGAATCTACTATCGCCTATGACGAAGTGATTGTGGCTGTTGGTCGAAAAGCGCGCCTTAATGGGTTTGGTCTTGAAGATTTGGGAATTCAGTTCGATAGAACCATAGAAACCGATGAATACTTGCAAACCCTGATGCCAAACATCTTTGCAGCTGGTGATGTGGTAGGGCCCTATCAGTTTACCCACGTAGCCTCGCATCAGGCATGGTATGCGGCGGTTAACGCACTTTTCGGCATATTTAAGAAGTTTAAAGTGGATTATCGCGTTATCCCCTGGACTACCTTTATCGACCCTGAGGTGGCGAGGGTAGGTCTTAGTGAGCGAGACGCTGCAGAACAAGATATTGATGTGGAAGTAACGCGCTACGAATTTGCCGAACTCGATCGTGCGGTGGCCGAGAGTGCGCGTAAGGGTTTCATTAAGGTGCTTACGCCGCCGGGTAAAGACAAAATATTGGGTGTAACCATTGTCTCTGAGCACGCTGGTGATTTGCTGTCTGAATTTGTTATTGCCATGAAACACGACTTAGGTCTTAACAAAATTCTTGGCACTATTCACGCTTACCCTACGTGGGCAGAAGGTGCGAAATACGCAGCGGGGAACTGGAAGCGCGCTAATGCACCTGAAAAACTTTTAAGCTACGTTGAGAAATTCCACACATGGCGCAGAGGGTGATAGAGGTGAAAACTACGCTAACGACTTTTATATGTAAAATCGCCCGTTTATCACGTAATAGTGCAGTAGCACGTGGTATTGCAGCAGGCAGCATAGCGCTGTTTGCTGCAAGCGCAAGTTTCTATGCTAGTGCTGAAGAGGGCTTACATAGCACATTTGATAATTTATTAGGTAAGTACGTCACACCTATTTCCAACGGCGCAAGTACACAGGTAAATTACGACGGCTTTAAAAAAGAGCGGAATACGCTTAACGAGTATTTAGCGCGCTTATCTAAGGTTGAGCAAAGTACATTTGACGCATGGGGTAAGGATAAGCAGCTCGCTTTTCTTATTAATGCTTACAACGCCTATACCATTGAGCTTATTTTAACTGAGTACCCAGATATCGACTCCATTCGAGATTTAGGAAGTTTCTTTTCTTCGCCTTGGAAAAAGGAGATAGCACCGCTGCTTGGTGAAACTCGCACATTAGATGAAATTGAACACGAACTTATTCGCGGTACAAACCAAGCCACAAAAACCTTTAACGAGCCTCGCATTCATTTTGCGGTGAATTGCGCCAGTGTAGGCTGCCCTGCGCTTCGTGAAGAAGCCTACACGGCAGACAAACTAGACTCGCAGTTAGAGGCACAAACTAAGCGATTTTTGGCTGACACCTCGCGCAACAAAATGAGTGATGACACACTGTATTTATCGAAAATATTTGATTGGTACAGTGAAGACTTTGAAGGTAAAAACGGCGAGTGGCGTGATACGTCGACGCTCAATGAATTTATCTTGCTGTACAAAGACGCAATGCAATTAACTGAAGCGCAAGTTTCTGCGTTAAAAAATGACACTGCGGAAATCGAATACCTAAACTATGACTGGGCGCTTAATGCGGCACAGTAGCGCTAACGCTAACATTAACGCTAACGCTAGTACTTTGAATGTTTCCCAAATGCATTCAAAGTGGCAAGCCGCGGGACAGTTAAGTACAGATAGACTCTTGTTTAACCCCATGCAGGTACTCTTTTTTACCTGTATGGTCATTTTTTCGGTATTTGTTTTAGTCCAGCCTGCGTTGGGCAAAACCAAGGATGAAGCAGCCAGCGAAAAACCGCCTCTTGTTCGATTTCATGCTTGGGGTGGTAGTGCCCAAGTCAATGGCTACCTTCGGTGGGTAGCCGAGCAAGTTAAAACTCGATTTAACATAGAACTTCAACATGTGAAGCTGGCCGACACTAGTGATGCGGTTTCTCGGGTACTTGCTGAAAAGGCGGCGGGAAACCACAAAAACGGAAGTGTTGACCTTATATGGATAAACGGCGAAAACTTCGCTGCGATGAAAAAGCACGACCTCCTAAGCACTTCGTGGGTAGGAGAACTTGACAATTTTAGCCTAACTAACCCGGGTCAAAACCCCGCTGTAACAACAGACTTTGGTGAGCCTACTTTAGGAATGGAGGCGCCTTGGGGTAAAGCGTCTATGGTTTTTTATTACCGTAGCGCACACTTAAATACGCTAGGGCTTATGGCCCCGAAAACCATTGAAGAGCTTCTACGATTTAGCCAAAAATCACCAGGTAGATTTACCTACCCAGTACCTAGCGATTATTTAGGTATTAGTTTTATCAAGTATGCAGCGCTTGCACTTAATAAAGATAAGCGAAGCCTTTTCTATCAGCCAGCGAATGATAAATCGCTTGATGCGGTTTTACCAAGTTTGTGGGCGTATCTTGACGCGCTGCATCCTACTATGTGGCAGCAGGGTAAACACATGTTGCGCCAAGCCTCCCAACTACAACGCTTGGTGGGAACCGGAGAGCTTTCAATGGCTTTCTCTTTCACCGCTTCAGAAATTCCGTCGGCGGTCACTCGTTTTGATTTACCTGACGATGTTCGCACCTATGTTATGCAAGACGGTAGCCTGGCAAATGTCCATTTTGTAGGCCTTACTTATAACTCAAAAAACAAAGCGGCGGCCAAAACGGTGGTCAACTTCCTACTTTCTCCGCAGGCACAAGCTAAAAAACAGGCGGTAGAGGTGTGGGGCGACGACACTGTGCTTGATATTGAAAGCCTTTCAGCGCCAGACCAAGCACTGTTTGTTGAAAGTAATACTCACCCATCGGCGTTAGATAAATCGCAAGCAACGATACTGCTGGCCGAGCCTCATTCAAGCTGGACCGATGCGCTGCGAGAGGCATGGTACGAACGCTATGGAGCACGCTATTGATGTTCGCTCAATTTACACGTGTTGCACGCTGGTGCTTATTACTTTTACTGTGCATCCCTGTTTTGGCTGGGTTGGTTGGCGTAGCGTTTCCGGCATTAGGCTATTTTCCTGCCATAGGCGCAAACAGCTTTTCACTCGACGTTTTTAGAACGCTATTTGCGCTTGATGATATTTGGCAAATGGTGTGGCTTTCACTTTTTACTGGGGTGGGGTCTACATTACTGGCGATGGCTGGTGCGTTTTTGTTATTAGCTTCGTTTTATCAATCGAATTGGCTTAACAAAATTCAAGGTTTATTAAGTCCGTTTCTTGTTTTTCCTCACGCCGCTGCAGCCATTGCTTTGCTATTCGTATTCAGCCCGTCAGGCATATTTGCTCGAATAACCGCGCTAGGAACAAATTCGGTTATTCCTGGTAGTAGCGACTCTTTTTTTCCCTATGATCCCGGGGGGCTAAGCGTACTGCTGGCATTAAGTTTAAAAGAACTGCCGTTCATTCTTTTAATGGCGTTAAGCGTGATGTCGCAGCCATTAGTGAAAAGTAAACTTTCTGGCTATATCAAAGTGGGCACGGCGCTTGGCTATTCCCCGGTGGCAACCTTTTTTAAGCTTGTAATGCCCACTGTCTTCACACAAATCAGATTACCTATATTAGCAGTGTTGGTCTTTGCCACCTCTAACGTGGAAATTCCGCTTATATTAGGAGGGAATAACCCCAGCACTTTGGCCGTAGCCATTATGCATTGGTTTAATCATATCGATTTATCTATGCGCCTATTGGCAAGCAGTGCAGCCGTGCTTCAGGTTGCCGTTAGTGGTTTGGCGTTAGTTCTTTTGTTAGGTGTCGAGCGTATAGTGATATATGCGGGAAGGAAAAGGCTTGCGAAAGGGAACCGCCGTTTTTTTGATCGCCTTGTGCAATGGGCCGCTTATAGCACTGTAGCGCTATACATCGCTTTGATTGGCGCGGTGGTTTATTCGGTACTTATGTACTCAATCGCTAAGCAGTGGTACTACCCTGATTTATTGCCAGAAGGTGCCACACTATTGCATTGGCGAACAGCATTTGAAACGCTTGCAACGCCACTTTCTAACAGTTTATTACTGGGTATATTGGTAAGCACCTCAGCATTGGGGTTAGTACTATTTACACTTGAAAGTGAGGTGCTTAAACCTGCAGGTATAAATGCTAACAGGGCGTTTTCTATCTCGTTATTTTTGCCGCTATTGGTCCCTGGTGTGGCTTTTTTATATGGACTGGTTTGGTTCCAGCAGCTCTTGCTGCAAGACTCTGTTTGGTTTCATACCTACATCGCCCATATGGTTTATGTCGTGCCCTACGTGTTTTTGTCTATGGCGGTAGCCTATCGCAAATTCGATATACGATACGCAATGGTTGCACAAAGCCTAGGCAAAACGCCCTGGCAAGTGTTCTACCATATTAAATTACCATCCCTGTTTTCAGCCATTATGGTGGCGTGGGCGCTGGGGCTTGCTATAAGCTTCAGCCAGTACTTACCTACACTATTGGCCTCGGGGGGCACTATTGCCACTATCACAACAGAAGCCGTGGCTTCAGTGTCGGGAAGCAGTACGCGCTTAACGGCGGTATTCGTTATTATCCAAGCGATTATGCCTTTAGTTGGCTTTGTGATGGCGTGGTATTTACCTGCCGCGTTAGTAAAACCAAGCAACAAGTTACGTACATCAGAGAAAAAGAGTAGAGCAGTATTACATGGCGCTTAGTTTAGAAAACCTAGTGGTTTCTCATGCACAAAACACACTATTAAAAGTGAATGTATGTGTGAAAGATGGAGAAATTTTAACGGTAATGGGGCCAAGTGGGGCTGGAAAGTCTACTTTGCTGCAGGCAATTACCGGCCAACTTCATGGGCCATTTAGTTTTAGCGGTATCATTAAAATTAACGGCGTTGTAGTAAACGATAAAGCGGCTCATCTGCGTAAAGTAGGTATTATGTTTCAAGACGCCTTGTTGTTTGAGCACATGACGGTTGCAGAAAATATTGCCTTTGCCATGCCTAAAGGCAGTCACACAAATCGAAAAGCAAAAATGGAGGCTATCGAAGAAATGCTTAGCGCTGTCGACTTGGCAGGCATAGGGGAGCGCGCAGTCACTTCATTATCAGGCGGGCAGCAATCCCGTGTTTCTCTACTAAGAACGCTCGCTTCGCAACCTGACGTCGTATTGTTAGACGAGCCATTTAGTAAGCTAGATTTTGCCCTTCGTGAGCAAATTCGAAGCTGGACATTTAAGCAGCTTAAAGCGCGAAACATTCCCGCAGTACTTGTAACACACGATAAAGAAGACGCCCTTGCTGCTGGCGGTCAAATAATAGAGTTATCATCATGCTAGACGCGAAAATCACCCCCTTTATTAAACCGCTATTAAAGCCTTTGATCATAGCACTGAATGCAAGAGGCATCACTCCGAATCAAGTTACCGTGGCAGGCTTTGTTTTAGGTAATCTTGCCGTCCCCTTTATTATTCTTAACTGGTGGGGAATGGCACTTAGCTGCATCATACTTAACAGAGTATTTGATGGTATTGATGGTGAGTTAGCACGCTATCAACAAAGTAGCAGTAGTGCAGGTGGGTTTCTTGATATATGCCTAGACTTTTTGTTTTATGCATCTATTCCGTTAGCATTTGGTATTGCTGACCCTAATAACTGGGGCATACCAGCAATGGTGCTACTTGCCACGTTTATCGGTACGGGCAGTAGCTTTTTGGCATTTGCAATTGCAGCTGAAAAATTTCATATCGACAGACCACAGTTCGCTAATAAGAGCTTTTATTACATGCAGGGGTTAACTGAAGGAACAGAAACAATCATCGTGTTCCTTGCTTTTTGCGTCTGGCCCGAGCATTTCGCGGTACTTGCGTATATTTTTGCCGCTGCTTGCGCGGTAACGGTTGTCACTCGAATTGCGGGTGGGTTCAGTACCTTAAACAAAGTAGAAGTAGCACAAAGACAGTGTTCGACAAATGATGAGATTTAGGGCGTTACAACTGAAAAGTGGGAGGCGTCTAAACTGCGCCTTTTCTGTGCACAAAGCGTAATTAGTCGTTAAGAAGTAAATATGAAATTGAATCGAAAAGAGAGCTGTAGTGGATAATGCGTCTATTATTCGCCTGAGCGTATTTCTTGGTATTTTTGCCTTTATGGCAATATTGGAAGCCTTGTTTCCAGCCCGTAATGCGGTGCTAAATAGGAAAACACGCTGGGTCGGTAACCTTTCCATGGTGGTGTTAGGGGCACTAGTATCTAGAGTGTTACTTCCAGCAACGTTAGTTGGCGTATCTATATGGGCTCAGCAAGAGAGTGTTGGGCTGTTTAACCTAGTAACAGCTAAGACAGAAAGCACTTTGCCGTCCACTGCTCAAATGAATAATGCCCAATACAGCAATGCTCTATTTGTCGGTATAGTGGTAGTAAGCGTACTGCTGCTAGATATGCTTATTTACTGGCAGCATCGATTGTTTCACACGGTGCCTTTTTTATGGCGTTTTCACAAAATGCATCATGCCGACAGCCATGTCGACACCACTACAGGGCTTAGGTTTCACCCCGTTGAAATTGCTATTAGTCTGGGTGTTAAAGCTTTGGCAGTAGCGATACTAGGCATACCAGCCATTGCTATTGTTATTTTTGAAGTGGCACTTAACGGGTTTGCGCTGTTCAACCACGCAAACATTCGAATACCGCAAAAGTGGGATGACAGAATTGGATGGGTGCTTATTACCCAACGCTTGCACCGTATACATCATAGCCAAGCTAAAACAGAATCAAATTCTAACTATGGTTTTAGCGTATCTTGGTGGGACAGGCTTTTTAAAAGCTTTACCCCTAGAGCTAAGCAAAGCGACGAAACACTTTCCATAGGCCAGCGGGATGTGCCTGCAACAAAAGACAACGCTTCAATTCGCGCCTTGCTATTGCAGCCTTTTAGAAGCAACTAGTTTGCATACAACAAGGCTGCGAATTGGTATTACATCATTGCTAGCGCCTTATACACCAAATACCCAGTGCCTAATTGAAGCAGCGTACCAACAATTAAAAACGCGCCATCACGGTTCGTTATTCCAAGTGCCGTGACACATAAAGCAAAAGCGGGCATTGCTACAGCAAAAGGCAGTACTTCAAGAGGTATCATACAAATCGCAGCGACAGCACAATAAGCTGCAATGATGTTTTTTGACGGAGAGCGAGAAAGGTAAGAAAGTCTGGGCTTTATTATTTTTTCAGTTTTTTGGGCGAAAGGCTTGGCTTTTTCAACTGCGCTATCAAGCTTTTCAGAAGATACTTCTTTATCCTTTATAAATTTAGGAAGCCAAGGGCTGCTTTTTCCCATAGCAACTTGTGTACATATAAAAAATAGTGTTATTCCGCATAATGTAGGTACGCCAGGAATTGCCCCGGTTGGCAGCAACGCGATGAGAGCTGGTATTAATAAAAGTGGCCCAAAGCCTCGGTCCTCGAACCGCTCAATTACTTTACCAAGTGACGTGGTGTCATCGTCTCCGACTTGCATGTCATCCAATAATTCAACAATAGAATTGCCCATATTCGTCTACTAATTCCAATTTAGTGATTTCTGTACCTATCACTACGCCAATACCTTAAATAAGTTTAATATTTTAAGAAGGCTTACCATGTAATGGTAGCGTGAGATTCACTTGTTTAAAAACTGCTGCTACATTTATTCGGCACTTTAGCAACTCGTGTCAACACTGTCTCATATCGAGCCGGACTCCGATAACTCAGTGACTGCGAGTCCGCCGGTAGAGTTACTGACTCAGTCCCCTTGCTTTTCACACTGATG
>JAXHTT010000052.1:0-22644 GCA_034190055.1 Pseudomonadota bacterium
CTGAAAAGGGTTTTAGCGTGATCGCCAGTAGCAAATTTAAAGCCGCTGCCAATCATACTGACGGCAAGCAACATGACATACACTAATAAAACTAATAGAAGCCACTTACGCCCATTGTGTGTGCTTCCCACCACATTATTTTGAGCAGCTTGGGTTTGAGAAGCTTGGGGGTCAATCATCGACATAATACGCACAGGTTCATACTTGAAAAATTTATAGTATGACGTGCGTATTACACAAAAATGACGATCAATACTCTGGGCCAGTTGATATTTGCTATTCACCAAATATCAACTAGCCCTGGTAAAGCCCGCTACTTTAAGCTGGAAAAATTGCGTTTAGAAGCCTAACGGATACTGTCTAAAGACCTTGTGAACTTCCTCCAACGTCTCGCTTGAAAGCGTCATATCAAACGCATCGATATTTTCTTTTAACTGAGTCATAGTGGTTGCCCCAATAATAGTAGAGGTAACACCAGGTACTTGTTTACACCACGCTAACGCTAGTTGGGATGGTGTTATTCCTGCTTTTTCCGCAATCTTCACATATTCTGCTGTAGCAGCCTGAGCAGGCTCTTTGTCTCTAAAGAGTCCCATGCGCTGAGCTAGTGTCCACCTGCTGCCTTCTGGCCTTGCGCCGTTTTGGTATTTACCGCTTAGCATGCCTGTCGCTAGTGGTGACCAAGGCAGATAGGCAATATTTTCTAGCTCACACATTTCGATTAAATACGGCCAGTCTTTTGCGTGCAGTAAGCTGAACTCGTTTTGTATAGACACAGGTAGGGGCATATCGAGTTCTTTGCAAAGGGTAAGAAAAATGTGGATGCCCCAAGGCGTATCGTCAGATAGCCCCCAGTGTCTTATTTTGCCTTCGTCTAATGCGCGCTTAATTCCCATGAGGATATCGCGCATACCCTCGATTTCTTTTTCGCGATTCGTTTTCGTAGGGTCCGCACCATCAGGCCAATGTTTTCCGAAATGAGGGGTGACTCTGTTCGGCCAGTGTAGCTGGTAAACATCAATATAATCAGTATTTAAACGCTCTAGCGAATCAGTAAGCGCATTACTAACTGCATCAGACGTAATTGGCCCAGCATTGCGGATATACTTCAAGCCGCTGCCGGCAACTTTTGTCATCAATATAATATCTGAGCGCTTCGCTTCATTTCGCGAAAGCCAATTACCTATAATTCGCTCTGTATCGCCATAGGTTTTTGCGTTAGGAGGAACGGGATACATTTCCGCGGTATCTAAAATGTTAACACCTTTATCAAGGGCGTAAACTATTTGTTCATCTGCATCTTGCTGGGTGTTTTGAATACCCCATGTCATTGTTCCTAAACAGATGTCTGACACCTGTAGGTCGCTATTTCCTAAACGGTTAAACTTCATCTTTGCTTCTACCTTGGCTTATACCTTGTTAATGCAATAGTGAGTCGGCCGCTTTAGAAAATCTAACTACTTTTAGCTTTTAAATGAAAGCTATGAGGCTTTCTTATTGGCCAACTCGGCTTCTACGCTAGCGAGCCTTGCCTCAATATCTCTTTTCGACTCGACCATTTCATTCGCCAGCTCTGCAAGTGACTTTAACTCTGCAAATCCTAACTTTCTGGTATCAATCATTTGATACTGACGCTTGCAGCGATAAAAGAAAGTAAGAAAGTTAACAAATGCTCGATGAAATGTCGCAAAACTCTTGATCAGCACCAGAATTAACACGACAGACGTAAGCGCGGCAATACTTAAGCTATAAATACGTACTTTTGCTTCTTGGTGCTCAATCATGGGTTGCAGGGCAGCATCAACACCTCTTAGCTGAGTTTCAACATTGTGAGCGCTTTGTCTAAATTCTCTACGAAGCCCTTCATTATGAGTTACGCCATAGGTAGTAAATGCATCAACTAACTGTAAAAGCGCTTCTCTATACTGAACCAAAGTGCCGTTCAGTAAAGCGGTACCGCCATTTTCGGCCACTAAACGCTCACTCAACGTCATCATTTGCCTTGCATACACGCCTTCTTGGTTTATCTGATAGTTGCGCGTTGCCAGTTGAATATCAGTCAACAGTTCACTAGCTTGCGAGCCTTGAGCAAGCTGCCCTTCGTTAAGGGTATTTTCTAACTCGGTAATACGTGCCCTTAAACCATCGTTTTGCGTTAAACCGATGCGCTCCTGAAGCGATACAACCTGTCGAAACGTGCCACTATAGGCTTCCATCGAAGATGACAGGCTTTCCACGTCAGCCACAGGCAATCTGTATTCATTAAATAAGGGAATAAGCGTTGTTAGCCGCCCTTTAAATTCATAGCTCCGCTCGAGGAATTTGTCGTAATACACTGTCTCATGGCGAAGCAGAAAGTCTTTCTCATGTCTTCGCATTTGCAATAAGTCCTGTCCCATCCTTAGCAGCACATCACGCTGCTGGTGTAGCCCAATTAGTTGTTGGGTGAAGTAATGCTGGCTAACAACTAATACCCCCATACCCATGACGCAAACCAGAGTCATCAACACTAAACGAGATTTAATAGAATCGAACTTCATGAAAAATTCCTCAGGGGAGAAAACGAATACCAGCCATATAAACAAAAACTAATAAAACGCTTAAAACACATAAATATATGTGCTCAATATAGAGGTTAAACACACATTTTATTATTAAACCTTTGTACAAATTTAAATCGCCGCATTGTTTGAAAATTTCTCATTTTTAGGGTGAAACCCCTATGTTCTCCTCCATTTCGACAAGCCACTATTAGGGCGTACTTTGCTGCGACGACGTAACCCGATTAACGCCGCGTGCCGGTATACGACTGACTATCAGGTATACCTAACGCGTTCGACCGTACTAACGACAATATTACAAACGATATTCTCTGTAGTACCAATGAAGAACGCAGCCTTTAGAATTTGGAGAAGAATATGAAGAAGTTCGCCCTATCTACCCTAGCTGCTGCAATGCTGGCAAGCCCTTCGGCCCATACGCTAGCTGACGCTTACATTGGCACCCAAATGGCCGATAAACTCGTTTCGTTATCGCCAACAGAATCATTAATGGCAGTAGTTACTTACGACCAGCTGTCGCCGCTTGCTGAATCACAAATTACCCAGCTATTGAACTTAGGAATTACCGAAGGCATTCAATTTAAAAATTTGCCAATTATTGGTGTAGTAGCCACCAAGGCTCAAATTGAAGCTATTGCACAATTTGACGGTGTACGCTCGGTGTTTGCAAACCGTGAGATGAGCTTGTACAACGCCGATGCTCGTGAAATTACAGGTGTTGCCGATTTGCAGGGCGAAGCATTTGCGTCGCGCAACAATGTCGAATTTACCGGCAAAGGTTCAACGGTTTTAGTCATAGATTCTGGTATTGATGCTTCTCATCAAGATCACTTCTTTGGTGACACCGTGGTGGATAATGTGCAAGCGATCTTGAACCCAGGTGCATTGTCTATTGTTGGCATTACGGGCCCAACACTCTCTAACCAAGTAAATACAGATTTAAATTCCGGCCACGGTACTCACGTAACAGGCACTATCGCAGGTACTGGCGCTATGTCTGGCGGCAAGCACCGCGGCGCAGCACCAGATGCGGATATCATTGGTTATGGCTCAGGTGCAGCGGTACTGCTACTTGATACCATCGGTGGTTTTGATTACGCGATAAGTAAGCAGTACACCTTTGACAACCCTATCAAAGTTATCAGTAATTCATGGGGTTCAAGCGGCAAGTATGAACCACTTGGCCCTATATCGTTGGCCAGCTATAAAGCCCACACAATGGGAATGATTAGTGTCTTCGCAGCCGGCAATAGCGGCCCTGGAGAAGACTCGCACAACCCATATGCTCAGATTCCTTGGGGCATTTCTGTGGGTGCGGGCGATAAGTTTGGCAAACTTGCAGATTTCTCATCTCGCGGTCTTAAAGGTGAAACTGGTGACTTTGCAATGCCCGACGGCACTGAGTGGACGTATACGAACGACGTAACCGTTGTTGGTCCAGGTGTAGACATTATTTCTACTCGCGCTGTATTAAACGCAGCAGCCAATGGTGGTGATGGTGATATCGGCGCGATAGAGCCTCAAAACATACCTTTCTACACCATGATTTCCGGTACCTCTATGGCGACACCGCATGTGTCAGGCATTATTGCATTAATGCTAGAAGCCAACCCAAATCTTGATAACTTAACCATTAAGCGTTTGCTTCAAGAAACTGCTACAAATATGCCGGGTTATGAGCGTTGGGAAGTAGGTGCGGGTTATGTAAACGCTCGCTCTGCGGTTGCCGCAGCCCTTCTTGAAGACATGAATCATAAAATTACGGTTAATAACCTAGATGGCAAAAGCTTCAAAGCAAACGCATTGGTTACTACCAGCGACCGTGTAGAAAACTTCGATGTATTTTATTCTCCAGTAGGTGCGCCTGAAGTTATTGAATTTGAAGTAGGAACGGAAGAAGTTCTTGTTAAAGCGTCTGCTGATAGTTTCGCAAACTTAACTAAGCTCGTTCTTGTTGCACCGGATGGCACTGAATATCGCGGTAACCTTACAACACCAGTGCTTACAACAACCATGCGCGTTGCCGCTCCTGCAATGCCAGGCACTTGGGGCGTATATGTTTATGGCTTGACGTCACTATCTGGTATTGAGGCCGACCCATTAGGGTTAACCAACGGCCCGGGCCTGCCTGAAACATTCAACGTGACTGTATCGTTTGAAAATAGTGGTGGTTTTGAAGGTATGGATGATGTGGAAGGCCACCCTCAGCAAAATGCCATTGAGTTCGCTGTTAGCGAGCGCCTAATGGATGCTATTAACAGACGTGGTTTCTCGCCAGATGCTCGCCTTAAGCGCAAAGACTTCGCTCGCTATGCAGTAATGGGGGGCGCTGTAAGACAGTACCGTGACCTGCTAAACGAAGAGCGTCCCAATATTGGTACAGTGCCAGGATTTGACAAGGCATTTATTGAGTCAGTGATGGTAAATGGCGGCGCGCTTAAAGATAAACTTCGTACACAAGCCCCAGTGCTGAGAAGTGTAGACGGCAGCGCAGACCCATTTGCAAGCGTTACTAAGTTAGATATCGCATACTCACTTGTTCAAATGCTAGGACTTGAAGAAGCGGCGCTGAGCTTCGACCCTAACGCCGACATCGTTGTTGACTACAATGGTCAGCAGGTTGTGCTAGAGGACCAAGACAGTATTCCGGCTGATATGAAAGGCTATGTACAGTTAGCGCTTACTCTGTCTCTTATTAACGCTGAGTTCGGTGTAGAGCAAAGCCCATTTAGCATCACGCCAACTATTACTGCGAGTTTCGCGCCCGATACAGTAATAACCAGAGCGCATTATGCTGTGCTGGCTTCACGCTTTTTCACTCAGTATTTCGAATAAAATCGCAAGCCACTGAAAACGGTGCCATTATTTGAATTGATAATGGCACCGCTTTAGGTTAAATTTTAACCAACACTGAAAGAGGTCATCCTATGATGTTTACTGCGATGAAATTCAGACAACTTACCACTGTTGTTGCCGCCACTGCATTACTGCTATTCTCAACTGCACATGCGCAAGTTGTTACTCCTGCAACCTTAACTGTCGATGATAATAAAATTCAGGCGAAACTTTCGCTAACCAGCTTGATTGAAGTTGATTTGACTGTAGAGTTTGAAAACAGTATTGGGCTCAATGCTAACACTATTGATATTACTGCAGAGCTGCTTGACCCTGCGGATTTAGCCATTACTGATCGCCTACCTTCTGTGCTAACAAGCGCCGTTTCAGGTTTTCCTGTTCTTGTTTCCATTTCGCCGAAAACAGACGCAGGATTTGGCTTTGAAGGCTTAGCCACGGTTGAGCTTTACACGAAAGCTATTCACTACACCCCGACTATTCCATGGCGTTTATTTACCTCGCACGATGGCGGGCAATTTGAAGATATTACGGTGCTTATGTCGTCTGGAAGTATTCGCGCTCGTGGTAGCACAGGGCAATTTTCAGACTTTATTATCTTGCTAGACAACCGTCCTGCTAGTACTGTTATCAACGACAAAGTTGCCTCTTTAAGCACGATTATTAATGATAATCGCGACAAAATTACCCCGCTGCTAGAAGCTGCCATTGATAGCGGAGTAAATGACATTCAGTCAGCGCTGGCGATAAACGACGACGATGCAGCATTAACAGCGGTCGATAGTCTTATTACACTTGTTGACAATTCGTCTGGAAATGACATCGCCGATGTTTGGCGTTCTAGTGGCGACGTAGTTAATGTGAAAGGCTTACTGCTTACTCAACTGCAAACATTGCGCTTTAGTTTGAGAACGCTTTAAATAGAGCCGCGGCCCTTAAAGCCAAACTGGTTTTCGAATACCGTTACGGTTGTAAGATCAGTTTAGCTTCGTGCTTATTCAAGCATGCTAATAGGTCGCCAAAAAGATAAAAATTCAGCGACAGTGACACGACGAGGGTGATGCTATGCCATTACAGTTTGCCTTTACCAAAAGCAACGGCAGCGTAAGTGAACACTTGCTTTTTGAGGGGCGTGAATATCAAGTCGGGCGCGCCGATAATGCCGACATCGTTATTCCTCACCCTCAAGTCTCACGCTCTCATATCGTTTTACGCGCTGCAAGACACGCTGACAACGACCACATTTGGCAACTGGACGACACCAGCTCTACAGGCTGCTTCAGCAACGCAGGTATTCCCGTAAAACATCTTAAGCTAGACAAACCCCAGGTTTTACAACTTGGTCCAATTCCCTGCGAATTTACGCCTGTTGCATTTAATAATATTGTTAAACTTGATAGCCAGCGTGAATGGCGCAAACAACAGCTTAAACAATATCAAAACCAACTACAGCGCTGTAACAACAGTACTGCACTTATTAACCTCGCCAGAGAATGTTTAACTCAGTCGCTTGGGTGCGAGCGCGCTTCGCTGATATTGTTCGATAGAATAAATAACTACCAGCTTGGTGTGGGGTATGAAGACTGGATGCAGGGCGATGACTTTACCGGCAGCCGCACTATCATCAATCAATGCATGCAGACAAATGCCGTTCGCGCTATCGGCAATATTGTTTGTGACAACACGCTTAATCAGCAGCACAGCATAATAAACCATGGTATTCAGGCAGCCGTTTGTGTACCCGTGTGTTTAGATGAAAAACCTGTTGGCGTTTTATATGCTGATTCTATTTTAGGACGACGTTACTTTACCCAAACGGACATAGAATTTGCCACCTCCTTAGCAAATATGATTTCCATGCGTTTGTTATTCCACACAATAGAGCATAAACTTTCACTCATAAGCTAGAATAAGAACAATAACAATTAAGCCAGTCGACCATTTGGTATAACCCATGGTAATCGGGCTTGCGCGGCGTACACCGTATTTTAGTGGCGTACTCGCGTTAATTAGTGAAGTGTGGAGAAGGCTTTGAACAGGCCAGATGTATTCTCGTCGCAACAAAATTCTCTTAAAACTGAAGCCTTAGCTTTAGGGCCATCTATTGCGCCCAATTCACGCCTGGCTAACCGTTTCCGTATTGTAGATCAGTTGGGCTCAGGAGCTCAGGCGAGTGTCTATAGTGCTATTGACGAGCTACTTGATGTGAAAGTGGCGCTTAAAGTGATAGAGGGTGGTGCTAGCGACCCCGTTAAAATGCAAACTATCCGCAACGAAGTCAATATTGCCAGACAACTGCAGCACCCCAATATTATTCGTGTACATGATGTTTTCTCTGACGGAGATACCGCATTCTTTACCATGGCCTTCATCGAAGGAGAGCCTCTTTACACCCGCATTCAAAGATCTATCAGCAAGGCTGACTTCGATAAGTGGCAAAAACAGCTCATCGAAGCATTACTGGCATGTAAAACAGTAGGTATAAAGCATGGCGACATAAAGCCAGACAACATTCTTGTCGACCACAACGCTGACATTAAGCTTATCGACTTTGGCATCGGCCAAAGCGTGGCTTCGGGTATCCAAACCAGCGGGCATCAAGGCTACACAGCGCCTGAAGTTATTCAGACCGGAAAAGCAAGTGAGCATTCTGACACCTATAGTTTAGGTAAAGTGCTTGAAGACATGCTGAGCTGTGTTGAAAAAGAAGGAGCTGGCATATCCCATTTCTTGTGGTTGAAAAAGCGCAAGACCTGCATTGCTCAATTAACCCATCGCTTACCGGCCAAGAGGCTTACGCTGGAACAAGCACTAAATGCTAGTGCTTTATACGATAATGCCAGCGCCAACGTGCCAAACAAAACCATTGTTGGCTTGTACGTGATTGCGTTACTGGGCTTAATTGTAAGTGCCGGCATTTTTTCCTACTCGCGGTATCAAAAAAGCCCTCCTAAATTAGGGACAGATAGCCCCATTCAGCTTTTGGTATTGAACGATCCTCAGTATCCGCTTTTAGAAACCATTAACACCTTGCTTCGCTATCCTTTGTCTACCCACCCAAATATAGTGTTAGACAATAAAGAACAGACCCAAGCTCTGGTGAGCAATTTAGCGTTAGCCCCCTTTTCGAGTGATAATGATCGTACTGATTTGGCCGCATCGCTTGCAGCTAATAGTGTATTGTTACTTGATGCCACACCTACCAGTAATAGTGCGTACTTACTTCACGCAAGCGTACTTAGCATGCCTACCAATACGCAAATTTTTGCAGTGTCGCACAATGTAGATGCAAACACCCTTTCTGAGGATTTGGGGGAATTTTCTAATAAATTAATCCAGCAACTATTTGATGCAGTTGAATCTCAATCCCCCCAACCACTTCCTGATTTACGTTATCTAGATGCGTTGGATAGCGCATGGCAAAGGGGCAAGACATTAAATAGTGCAGATGCTATCGATGCCATTATAGCAACAACCCCAGATTATCCTGGTGGATGGGTAGCCAAAGCCCGCAATAGGATCAATATTGGCGACTATGATGGAGCTAGGCAGGCACTGGAAACCTTAACCAGTATTTCAAACCTAGCCCCCTATTGGCGGCTACAAAGTGAACTTCTAAGGGCCGAACTTAATGAAGATTTAGCCCTTGCAAAACAATCGATAGATGCACTGGTTTCTCAATTCCCCAACCGACCAGAATTGCTATCAATGCGGGCCGACATAAACCAGTGGGCGGGCGAAGATGCCAAAGCCATGGCCGACTACAAAGCCGCATTAGCCCTTCGCCCTAATAACGGACAACTGTGGTTTGAGCTGGCTCGTTTGCAGATTATTAACGGAGATATAGAAGCTGCCACCAGCGATTCGTTAACGCGCGCACTGGTGGCATTTCGACAGGCCAAGGATACCCAAGGTGAAAGTTTAGTACTGAATGCCTTTGGTATTGCCTACCTGCGAACGGCCGACAATGTAGCAGCGACGCGTTATTTTAAGGATGCGCTGGCGCTGCGAGATGCGAAAACACAGCCTTCTCAACGAGCCAAAACCTTAGCAAACTATGCTATTTCTACGTCGCTTACAGGCGACTACACCACTGCTGAAGCGTCGCTAGAAGAAGCAGTAAAACTACTTCACGATTTAGGTGACTTGGCACAAGAAGCGCATGTGAACGACACCCTAGGCTTTATGTTTGAAGAACGAGGACAGTTTGCAAGAGCGTTAGATTACTACAAACGAGGCCTTGATATTCGTGTTCAAACCGATGACAAAGTACTTCAGCCCCAAAGCATGAGCAACGTGGCCTATATGCACTTTTTGATTGGTGACATTTCACTTGCAGAAATATACTGGCAGCAAGCTAAGATTCTATTTGAGAGAAATGGTGATGAATCTCACCTACTTCGTACCCAACAAAACCTTGCACAACTGAGTTTAGTAAAGGGTGATAAAAACACTGCTTCAAGGCAGCTAACAACTGTTGATAAGAACCTAGGTACCCAGCATAACCAAGAAAAAATGATAAATTACCTTCTGTTCAGCTATTTAAACTTTGCAAACGGAAATTTAAAAGAAGCTACACAACATGCCGCAAAGGCGAAACGCTTAGCACAGGAGTCTGAAGATAGCCGCGCAAAAACAGAAGTTTTACTCTGGGAGGGTGAAATATGCTTACTAACTGCAAACTGGTCGTGCTTAGAGAAGCGTCTTGTCTCCGTATTGCCCACCATTAGCGAAGAACGTCACGAGCAATTCGCCGTTTATCAGTGGTTAACTTTAGGGTTAAAGCATCATCAAGGTAACCTTAACGATGAGAGCGACAACATCTACAAAACGCTTCTAAATAACGACAATGTTCCCGCGATCACCGAAACAAAGATTTTGCTCGATATGCAGCAGCGTCTGTCTTTAGGCGCTTCGAGCACTGTCATGGAGAAGCTTAACTCTCTTATTAAACCCACTTATTATCAACAGTATTTACAGTGGTTGTATATAAAAGCGTCTTTAGGTGATGAAGCATCTGTTGAAAAACTCAAGCAAAAGCTCGCGCTATACCCTTCATATTGGCGTAATCACCTATACTATCGCGCTATCCCTGGTAAAGAAGACACCGTTGATCTGCTAACACCCCAGTGGCTGTCTCAATTACCTGAAAAACAAGCTAGTGACTACAGGGACGCTTATTTTGAGTGATTTAGCCAAAGAAATAGAGAGTATTAAAGCACTCCAGGCAACCCTGCAGGCGAGACTAGACGCTGATCAAGAAGTACTTCAGCAGCTTGCAAAGCGCCTGTGGGCCCAGCAAGAGTCAGAAAAAGCTAAGCTATCTAGAGAGTTGCACGACGGTATCGGGCAGTTACTTACTGGGCTTACAAGACGACTGCAGGCGCTCTCATCTTCATCGCCTGAAATAGAAGCACTACATGGCATTGCTGAAATGACGCTAAATGACGTAAGGCAGCTCTCGCGACTTATGAGCCCCACCATTTTAGATGACCTGGGTCTAAAACCTGCACTAAACTGGCTGTGTCGCAACTTGCTTAGTAATGAGGATATTGAGTATCAAACGGATATAACTTTGCCAACGGATCTCTCTAAAGATATAAGCACTTTATTGTTTAGAATCGCGCAAGAAACGCTGGTAAATGCTATAAAACATAGTGAAGCAACACACCTTACCCTGACGGTTTCTCACCACCATAACGTTATTCGGTTGGATATTCTTGATAATGGTGTAGGGTTTGATAGTAAAGCAATAGAGCCTGGCATAGGTCTTTCAAGTATTCGCGATAGGGCCGACGCGTTCAACGCGACGCTAGAAGTAGATTCTGCTGTAGGGCAAGGCACAAGAACAACAGTAACGGTACCTGTATGACAATTCGTGTAGTGTTAGCCGACGATCATGTTCTCATGCGTCAAGGCGTGTCTCAAATGCTAAATGCAAACCCAGATATCGATGTGGTTGGGGAATGTGATGACGGCGTTGAGCTTATCGCCGCGGTGCTTAAACATTCTCCCGACGTTATTTTGATGGACATTTCCATGCCGCGCATGAGCGGACTGGTTGCCATTGATAAAATATTGTCACAGCGAAAAGACGCAAAGATACTTGTTCTGTCTATGCACAACGAAGTGGAATATATAGACGCCATGCGCGACGCCGGCGCAAAAGGCTATATTTTAAAAGAGTCGTCTGGCGATAGCTTAGTCGGTGCAATCAAAAAAGTGGCGGCTAACAAAACCTGTTTTCCTGACGAATTAGCACAGTCATCCAGTGAGCAGTGTCAAAAGCACGTATCGCCACTGAGCGTCTTGACGCGCAGAGAGCGAGAAGTCTTTTTCTTGGTTGCCGCAGGAAACACCAGTAAGAAGATTGCTGAACTGTTGGACATGAGCCTTAAAACCGCAGAAAACCACCGCAGTAACATTTATAAGAAGCTCAATTTAAGCAGTTCCGCAGAACTTATCAGAATGGCTGGAAAGGCAGGCTTGCTAGAATAACTGAACCCATTCCTACTTTACGCACTGCTCCCCTCACCCGCAAACAACACGAGATCTGGCTGTGACATTCAAAATCTTCAGTAGTAATGATGCTGCTGTGGAGCGCCCATGGATAAATTCTAATGTTGAGCGATAAACTTTCGGCGAAACCTAACAAAAAAGAGAGGCCTTGCTTCATCTGCCTCCCCTCTCTAAAGATTACGCGAGGGCCGGTTGCAACATTCAAAACCCTCAGCAGCAGGGATACTGCTGTAGAGCGCCCATGGATAAATTCTAATGTTGAGCAATAAACTTTCCGCGAAACCTAACAAAAAAGAGGGGCCTTGCTTCATCTGAAACTCTCCACAGCATGGATGCTGTGGCGAAGGCCCCATGGATGGGTTTACGCCGTGTTTCAGATGGAGCAAGGCCCCTCTTATACCAGAAATTAAAGTTCTGCGTATTGGGTTAAGATAAACGCAGCTTCGCCTCGTGATACACCATCTTGTGGTTTAAAGAAGGCTTTAATTGTAGGCTGCAGGTCAAATGGACCTTGCTCTACTTTAACTTCCACCTGCATTATCCCTGCAGCTAAAGCTTGTTGAACATAGCCGCGATACTCAGGCGCGATTGCATCTGTATCTTCAACTTCCACCGCTTCCCCAAGCACAATAGCAATAACCTTTTCAGAGTCAAAGCTGTTCGCGGCATCTTCAAGACCTAATGCTTGAACCATTGAGTACGCCATTTCTTCTTTGCTTACTTGCTTGTTGCTATCAAAGAAATCGTCGTCAACTTGCATTACTGGTTGCGTATTCATCTCTAGGTCCCCAAGCACCGCGCCGGTCGCTGTTGCTGAATTTACCGCGGCAGCGTTTTCTGCACTTACATCAGTGAAGTTCATCGTATTCCCGTCGTTGGTTTGACGAAGGTTTGCACTAAGCGCTAGCGTATCTGCAAGCTCTACACGCGTTAATGGTGCATCTGGCGCAAAACCGCTTTCTTTTGCATCCATTAGCTCATTGGCAACAACGTATTCAATGAAAGGTTTGGCAGGATGACCTACTGCATCATCAATACCGGTATAGCCTGATGTGACTAACAAGCGAATGTTCACGTCGTTAGTACCAGGGATACCTACACCGTTTGTAACGCCAAGTGGGTCAACTGACACCCCACTAATGCTACCAATACCGCGGCTGTATAGTTTCCATGTGCCCGGCATACCCGGCGCAGCTGTACCAACAGATGAGCCTAAAACAGGCAGGCCAATGCCAGAGCCGTAGGTGTTTCCTGCCGGGTCTTCTAGTACAAAGGCCGTTGCTGTTTCGATAGATGCATTTGCCACTACCATAGATACTTCAGGACCAACTTCAAATGTTTCAGTTGGTGACTCGCCCACTGGCAGGTAGGTAACAGACCGAGTAAAAGTTTCACCTTCCGACACATTTGCAAAGGCGTTAAATTCGCGATTTTTCTTCACGGTATCGCCAAATACTTCTTCACCATTAAGCACTGCAGTTACCGCAGCATAGGCGTTAACATAACCTGCGCCCACTTCCCACTCGTCCATACCAGCCATTGGCGTTGCGGTTTCCTGAAGAATGCGTTTAACGTCTTCCCACTGAAGGTTTGGATTTGCTTCTAGCATTAGCGCAACAATACCTGACACGTGGGGTGCTGCCATTGAAGTACCGCTAGACACGGTATAAAACGGTAGGTGTTGTGGCTCAATCATTTCAGCGTCGTCAGCGGCGCTTAAACCGCCTAAGCTAGACAGTGATGCACGAGCAGATATAACGTCTACACCTGGCGCTGTTACGGTAGGACGGTCTTCCCATGTGAACACTTCACCATCAACGACCGCTTGACCACCTTTTCCGTCGACACCGCGAGAGCTAAAGTCAGCCAGCTCGCCTTGCTTGTTGCCCGCAGCCACTGTAATTACCCAAGGGGCTTTTTTAAAGTTACCGGTAATAGTCGACTCACCCGGGCCTGAGTTACCTGCAGAGAACACGGTAATAATACCGTTGTCTGCCAGTGCTTTAGTCACAACGTTTGTTGGATCGTCTGGGTTGAAGTCTGTACCTACATCGCCTGTGTTACCGAATGAGTTAGAAATAACACGAATGTTGTAGTCGAACTGGTGTGTTAACGCGTAGTCGAAGCCGCCAATAGTATCCAGAATAAATAGACCGGCCCCCGAACCATATCCAATAATATCTGCACCTGGAGCCACACCTGCATGCAAGCCTCCGCTCTTAGCGCCGTTACCGCCTACAGTGCCTGCCACGTGTGTTCCGTGACCGCCTAGAATATCGGTGTTAGATACGTTTTCTTGGTATGTAATCGGTAAAATGCCGCTGTAGCTATTTAAATTGACCTGCGCCAGAACGTTTTGAACAACGTGATCAGGGAATGCTAAATCGCTGTGTGTACCGTCAACACCCGAGTCGTTTACCACTACGCCAATGCCTCTCCCTGATACCGGCATGCCGTTAATGCGAATATCGCGATCAGCCTGTAGTGCCTGTACGCCGGTAATTTGGGTAGACTCATGGTTCTCTAGTTCTAGCGGATCGTTGTTCCACACTGACACCACGTCATCGCGCTGATAAAGTGCTTCAACTTGCTGTTTGTTGGCTAACACACCAACAATAGGCACGTTACGTAGGCTAACACCACCAGTGATACCTAACGATTCAAGTGCTGTAATTTGTTCTGTTGTGGCAGGTCCCTTACCTTCAAATGTAACAATAACTTGTTGTAGTTCTAGTGGCGAAGCAGCAAGTGCGTCGGCTAATGTTTTATCGAAAGTTTTTGCATTCACCATGCTCGCTGGTAGAGCACAAGCAATAGCTACTGATAATACTGTTTTTTTATTAAGGAACTTCATAATACACCTCTCTTTGAGTACCCCTTGAGTATTTAACAACCAAAGAAGCAAAACTATGGGGAGTTCCCCCTATTCGATGTAATTTATAGAAGCGTTGAAAAGCAGAAATTTAAAAAGAAAAAAGCCCTCTACAAAGGAGGGCCAAAAACACCAACTATCGAAAAACATAGCCAAGTTGGAGGGAACGAACGTGGTACAGGAAATAAACCACTTACTCGAAACGAAAACCTTACTCTCTACGCTTTCTGATTGAAGTAAACGCGAACAAGATGAGCATAGCAGTGGCGAAAGAAGCGGGCTCACTCACTTGGGTTGAGCCGTTATTCGATTCAACAGTTTTGACTACTTGAAACAAGCCGCCTGCACAGCGATCGCCACTTTCAAAGAAAACACAAGTATTTGTTTCGCCTAATCCGGCTAAACCGGAGCTAATAGTAAATTCGTATGGAACGCTAGCGTCCTCTATAAAAAACTGAAAGCCTTCACCGCTTTCATCACCAAATACACCATCATCTAAATCAACGATTGCAAATGCATCTCCAGCAATATCATCTTCGAAAATATTGTAAACGGTGCCATCGAACTCTAGCTGAAAGAAAAACGATAGCCATGTATCCATATTGAACTGGGTTTCGTTTTCATCGAAAGTAATTTGGCCGAATAAACTGGTTTGCTCCGATTCATCACCTAACACTATGCGCGTAAAATCGTAAGTGATTACGCCGGCGAAAGAAGACGCAGAAAACAGAACGAACACAGCGGCAATTAGAGACTTCATGGCAAGGCTACCTTTACGAATTTGTAGACTCAGTATCGAACTAACTGTCCCAAGAGCAAATAGGGAGTTCCCCCTAGCTTTACTTTCTGCTTTTGATATGGCGAGTATTTAATTAGCGTTTTGCTCGCGTAGTACTTTCGCTAGTTCGTAATTACCTTGCGAGAGTGCGATATCTGCAACCGAATTGCCTGCTTTATCCATGTGAGCGGGGTTAGCCCCTTTATCGATAAGCGTATTGATAATTTCTTGTCTATCGAAAAGGCTCGCAAACATTAATGCGGTCTGGCCCTGTGCGTTCTCGTTGTCTATATCGCAATCGGCAAAAACCAGTTGCTTAGCTACACTTACATGCCCTTTGAAGATGGCCCCCATAAGTGCGGTGTTTCCGCGGTTGTCTTCTTGACATGGGTTGGCGTTAGCTTCACTGATTAGAAAATTAACAGTGTCGGTGTGCCCATGGTACGCCGCAAGAATAAGCGCGGTATAGCCTTTTGCATCGGCTACATTAACATCTAAACCGGCTTGATAAAATGCACCTAGCATGGCGCTATCGCCTGCTCGCGCTGCATCGAAATAGCGAGCTTTTAAGGTCTCCAAGTTAGGCATAGTTGCACTTTGTTGAGTATTAGCTTCAGTAGTTGTTTCAGCTGCCGCACTATTATAAAAACTGCAAAAGGTGACAACAACGAACAGTGCTGCCGTAAGTGTTTGCTTTAAAAAAGACATTGTGCCCCCTTACTGGTAAATCTAAATTTAAGTATTAAATGATTGGTTTCAGCTTTTGCTGTTAGAAAAAGCGGGAGTTAATTAACACTGTTAAATAACTCCCTTACTTCTAGCTAGATATTTATTGCAACACTGCGCCTTAGCTTTATTGCATTAGTGCCGTTAGGCTTTCTGCAACTTGCTTTGCTTTGGCAGCACGTGCTGCTTGTTGCTCCATCAAGTCTTTTGCAGTTTGGCGAACTTTCGACATTGGCGCTTTAGCTAGTTTGGCTACGCCCTTACCGTAGTTCTTATCTGCGTTGTACATAAAAGCACTAATAATTACGCGAATCTCTTCTTCAGGTACCGATGCTAACGCTCCGCCTAAGTTACTAATCAGGTGCGCTTGACCTTCTTTAGTCAGGTTTCTGAAAAACTCACCCGCTTGCTTAAAGTTCTGTTCTTTATAGAACGGAATTTGTTGTGTCATACCTGCAAGCGGCTTGCTTGAATAACGAAATGCTGGATCTTCGTTTAGGTCAAGACGACGGCTTGGTTGATAGTTCACATCGCGATTAGAGCTAGTTGTGCGAAGCTGACCGTGTTGCTCGTGGTTATTGATAACCGCGTTTTTCGGCGCGTTAATCGGAATGCGGTACGCATTAACACCTAAACGATAGCGCTGCGTGTCAGCATACGAGAACAAACGACCTTGAAGCATTCTGTCTTCTGATGGCTCAATACCTGGAATTAGGTTGCTTGGTGCAAATGCTGCTTGCTCAGTTTCTTCAAAGAAGTTGTCTGGCACACGGTTAAGCACTAGACGACCAATTTTCCTAGCAGGAACCAAAGATTCCGGCCAAATTTTAGTAGTATCAAGTGGGTTAAATTCGAAATCATCTAACTGTTCTGGCTCTAACTCTTGAAGATACAGATCCCAAGATGCTGTTTCACCTTTTTCACCGATACGGGTATACACATCCGTGGTGTGCGGCTGGAAGTCCATACCTTGAACTTTCATTGCTTCTTCAGCAGAGAAGTTCTTAATAGGTTGGTTCGCTTTCCAAGTAAACTTCACGTACTTGTAATTGCCTTCGTCATCAACAAATTTGAATGCGTGAACACCTGAGCCGTCCATATTTAAATAGCTTGCTGGTGTGCCGTAATCAGAGAAAAGCATGGTTAACGTATGCGTTGACTCTGGTACGTGCGAGAAGAAATCAAAAATACGCTTCGCGTCTTGCTTGTTCGTCACTGGTGATGGTTTAAATGCGTGAACCATATCAGGGAATTTAATTGCATCGCGAATAAAGAATACCGGGAAGTTGTTGCCTACTAGATCCCAGTTTCCTTGTTCGGTGTAAAACTTCACCGCAAAACCACGTGGGTCACGCAGCGTCTCTGGCGATAAATGTCCGTGAACTACAGATGAAAAACGAACAAATACTTCTGTCTTTTTACCTTCGCCTTGAAATGGTGCGGCAACTGTTTCATCAGATAAGTCGACATAGTTTTCGTAGTAGCCGTGGATACCAACGCCACGGGCGTGAACAACGCGCTCTGGAATACGCTCACGGTCGAATGCCGCTAACTTTTCAATAAGGTGAGAGTCTTGCAGTAATACTGGACCCCATGGTCCCGCTGTTTGCGAGTTCTGGTTATCACCTACCGGTGCGCCATTTTGGCGAGTTAGTGTATCTGCGCTTACACCTAAAGTAAGCATACTGGCAGCAACGCCGCCCAATACGAATTTAGTTAAGGTTGATTTCATTGTGGTTCTCACAGCTGTACTCCTACATGAAGGTTGGTACGAGGTTTAGGGGCTTTCACTTCTACGCATACTTGGTCGCCGTAATAGTTGTCAGCGTAATTACATTGCGTTTGAATTGGTTGATTCGTGGTGGAGGAAACACGATGGCTATTTGCCGTTGTTAGCTTTTTTAATAGTGTGCTCATTTCGCTCTCCTTGTTAAGTTGAGAGCATTATCATTAATTGAGTAAAACTATTAAAACGAGATAATATGATTCAACAGATTGAATAAATCGATTGTAAATATACTGGCTAATCACATTATTTTATGAACGAGAGTGATAGCTATTGCGGTGGGAAAGTGAAGGTTATCTGTCTTTTTAAGACTAGTAAGTATGGTAAGGCTAAGTGTTTGAGAAAAAATGTGGCAGCGTTTTTGTCAAAACGCCGCGCATGAAATCATTTAAAAAAACTTAGGCATTAAGCCAAGGGCCAGTAATTGCCAACGTTTTTGTTGGTGAGTAAATATTGACGAAAAGCGTATTGCCATCAGGCGAAAAACACGCGCCTGCTAGTTCTGTTTGCGCATGTAATTTAGCAAAGTTGTATACTTCTCCGCTTGGCGTAACACCACGCAAATGGTTATCAACTATGTCGGTGTATTGATCTTCGCACACTAATAAATGCCCGTTCGGGCATACAGTTAGGTTATCGCCAAAGTTGTACAGATTCTTGTCTTCACTTTCTAAAAACAGCTGCAGCTTGTCTTGTTTACCATCTGCAGATGGAACAAGCTTCATTACCTGACCTAGCTGCTTTTGCCCGCCATTGGTACAGCAGAAATATAGCTCATCTTCGCCCCAGTGTATGCCTTCACCACGAGCGAAAAGCGCAGCGCCTTTATCATACCCTTGCACGCGTAAATCATCATTAGGGCTCTCTGGGTTATCTAACGCTACCCACTCAACATCGAACCATGTAGCTACAGGCATAGCATTGCCATTCCAGTTACGTGTATCGAACTGAGACTTCCCTTTTACCACCAAAGCTTCTAACTGACCGCCAGCCGCTAAGTTGCCGTACTCGTTGGGTACAAAGCGATAAAGCAAACTATCGCCTCTGTCTTCGGTTAAATAAACAATACCGGTTTTGGGGTCGACACAAGCTGCTTCGTGGTTAAAACGCCCCATGGCTTTGAGTGGCTTCGCTTTTATTAATGAGCTCGCATTGGAAGGCACTTCAAAGATATAGCCGTGGTCGTTATTTACTACATCGCCGTTAGGGCCGTGAGGACGGTCTACCGATTCTTCACACGTTAGCCACGTGCCCCAAGGCGTAATGCCGCCTGAACAATTTCTTACGGTGCCAGCCAGGCTAATAAACTCGTTTTCAACCTTTTGAGTGCTAAGGTTATACACCATGGTTGTGGTACCGCCGGGTAAAGCAATGCCATTAGCGTAACTGTCATAAGCTAAGTCGCTGGTGTGCGCTTGAATAGTCTCAGGCTGTGCTCTTAAATGTTTAGGGTGTAGTTCATGATTGCGTATTAGCGCCACTTTATTGCTACTACCATCTATAGCTAGACACCCCATTCCATCCGCTCTATCAGGTACATGCATACCGTCAGACATCGCATTGCCAAGACTTGAGATAACTTTATAGCTAAAGCCTTCAGGTAAATCGAGCAGCTTTTGCGGGTCGGCAACGAGCGCGCCATAACCTTCACTAATTGGCATTGACGCCAAATTCATTTTCTTACCAAAAGCACTGGTCGCTAGCCCACCAAATGCCAAAGAGCCTACTAAAAACTGGCGTCGTGTAATCATGAAAATCTCGTTAAACAATAAAGCCGGGCATGATAGCCATTAATTGTTACAGTATAACAACACTATAAAAATTCATTGGCAAGTGACATTCGTATTTTATAGGCAGACAGCTTGGGGAAAGCGGTTAATGGGGAGGAACTCTAGCAACTACCCTATAGTTTTTCAGCCAAGCGAGGCGGGTAGTAAAAAGGTTTACAATCTACAACGTTAAAATGTCGAGCATCGATATGTTCGGGGTTCAATACAAAGTTAAATTCACCTGGACAAACACTTGATGGTACTTGTAGTACGGCAAAGGACTTATTTTGAAGCCAAGTCGTGCCGAGCTGTTGGGTATGCTGCGAGTATGGCATAGCATCCCAGCCAGTAGGCAGTTCGTTAACTGATAAACGTTTTATACGAACTTCTTCCGACAATAGAACTGTGGTGATAGTGAGATCCTTTTTTAACACTTCAGATGAGTCATTAACTAATCGCTCTAACATCACTAAAGCCCGACTGCTAGCAGTATAGACAACAGACTGCCCTGTATAGTGCCAACGACCCTCACAATAATGGCCGCCTATTCCATTGAGCGCGTTCTCGCTAGAGTTGTTCTTTCTTGGTGCTATACGATAGACAAGCACTAGGCTACGAAACCGTATTCTAAGCCCAGTACAATACGCTTGATCAAGGCGCGACCACTGGCTGACTCTAATACAGAGACAGGGGCTGAGTTATTGAATTGGACGTGAGGAGTGTTTAACCAAAGGTTCCAACGTTCTACGCTTTCAAAGTAAGCGATACCAAGGTTCATCAGTCGGGCCACATCAAGTGTATTTTCACTCACCTGTGGACTTAGATGTTTGTTATCCCTAGCATATCTTTCCAGCGTCTTAGGTGTAGTACGTATAAATTTAGCAAATGCTTTTCGGTCCCATCTCATTATGGATTCAAGACGCTTTATTCTATTGACTGGAAAACCTTTGCGGACTGCCTCAACTTCGTCAAACGGTGACGATAGCTTGTTTAACAGCCCACCGCTTACGATTTCAACCAAATCGACGTCGTTATCGCAAGTCCTGTCTCTCTTGTTTTCACTTACTTTCATAGCGCCTCCAATAGACATATATACCTAAATATAGAGACAAATGTCGCTTCTCTCAACTGAACTTGAGATCGGATCCCTTTCTCCTAATAGCTTTCGTTTTACATAGATTAAAAGAAGTGAGTATATGCCCTCGCCCCTCTGCGTCACAGGGATACGGCGTCGGTGTTTTTACTTAAAAGCTAGGATGGGTCAACAACGTGTTACTTTTTCTCCCGCTCAAACGTTTTGCTACACCGATCAAGGAGGGAGTGAAGCCCATCAAAAACTGATCGCAGCAGGGACGCTGCTGCGAAGCCGCCGTGGATGGCTTTACGGCGTGTTTCTTCCTTCTCCGTACAGGCTCAATAGATGCAAAAGGGGGCGCTTGTTTACTCTAGAACTCTCAGCTGCATGGAAGCAGCTGCGAAGCCCCCATGGATGGGTTCACGGCGTGTTCTAGAGTGAACAAGCGCCCTCTGGTGTGCAGGCATAAAAAAAGCGCACCTAAGTGCGCTTTTTTGGCTTGTGTTGCTAAGTCTAGATTAGTCTAGGATCTTAGATACAACACCAGCACCTACTGTACGACCACCTTCACGGATTGCGAAACGAAGACCTTCTTCCATCGCAATCGGAGCAATTAGCTCAACTTTGAATTTAAGGTTGTCACCAGGCATTACCATTTCTACGCCTTCTGGAAGCTCTACAGCACCAGTTACGTCAGTTGTACGGAAGTAGAACTGTGGACGGTAGCCTTTGAAGAATGGAGTATGACGACCACCTTCATCTTTAGACAGTACGTATACTTCTGCTTCGAAGTTAACGTGTGGAGTGATTGAACCAGGCTTAGCTAGTACTTGACCACGTTCAACTTCATCACGCTTAGTACCACGTAGAAGAACACCAACGTTCTCACCTGCACGGCCTTCGTCAAGAAGCTTACGGAACATCTCAACACCAGTACAAGTAGTCTTAGTAGTGTCTTTGATACCTACGATTTCTACTTCTTCACCAACCTTGATGATACCTTGCTCAACACGACCTGTTACAACAGTACCACGGCCTGAGATTGAGAATACGTCTTCGATTGGAAGGATGAACGGCTTGTCGATTGCACGCTCTGGCTCTGGGATGTATGAATCAAGCGCTTCACCAAGCTCGATGATTTTCTTTTCCCACTCTGCGTCGCCTTCAAGCGCTTTAAGAGCTGAACCTTGGATAACTGGTAGGTCATCACCTGGGAATTCGTATTCGTTAAGAAGTTCACGAACTTCCATTTCTACTAGCTCTAGAAGCTCTTCATCATCAACCATGTCACATTTGTTCATGAATACGATGATGTAAGGGATACCAACCTGACGACCAAGTAGGATGTGCTCACGAGTCTGAGGCATAGGGCCATCAGTCGCAGCTACTACTAGGATACCACCGTCCATCTGAGCAGCACCAGTGATCATGTTTTTAACGTAATCAGCGTGTCCTGGGCAGTCTACGTGTGCGTAGTGACGAGTAGGAGTGTCATATTCTACGTGTGAAGTAGAAATGGTGATACCACGAGCTTTCTCTTCAGGCGCGTTATCGATTTGATCGAAAGCCTGAGCAGAACCGCCGTAAGTTTTAGAAAGAACTGTAGTGATAGCTGCAGTTAGGGTAGTTTTACCGTGGTCAACGTGGCCGATTGTACCCACGTTTACGTGGGGTTTCGTACGTTCAAACTTTTCTTTTGCCATTT
>JAXHTT010000053.1:0-22387 GCA_034190055.1 Pseudomonadota bacterium
GTTAAAAATCAGGAAGTTTTTACACAGACTGTCTTTGACATACTGCCTGACATGCTTTTTGTGAAAGATGCTAATACCCTGGCTTTTTCTCATGTAAATGACATGGTTGTACATAATCTTAATATGGCAAAACCCAACCTTCTAGGGTTAACTGACTTCGATGTTTTTGAGCTGGACGATGCTAAACGTATTGTAAAATCGGATACACAGTTGATTGACAGTGGAGATTCTCAAAGCTGTGAAGAACAAAAGTTTATTCTCAACGGGGATGTACGCTACTTTCAGACGAAGAAAGTGGTGATTAAAGACGGTAACAATCATCCCCAGTACATATTGTCTCTTTCCGAAGACATCACGGAATTGAGAAAGGCAGAGACCGAACTGCAGGCACTAAATAAGCGTATGTCTATGGCTGCCGATGCAGCACACATTGGCGTTTGGGAATGGGATTTGGAAACTAATGAACTTATATGGGATGACTGGATGCACCGCATTTACAGTATTCCAAAAGATGAATTCAACGACCATTACAGTGTATGGGCGAATACGGTTCACATTGAAGACTTTGACACAGTAAAAGCACACATCGATCAGGCCATTGACACAAAGTCAGATTTTCATACCCAATTTAGAGTTCAGGTTAGTAAAAACAAATACCGCTATATTCGCGCTGACGGGCGATTGGAAAACAACAAAATGTTCGGGATTAATATGGATATTACCGAGCAAGTAGAAGCAGAGCAACGTATCAACGAATTAGCCAATCACGACACACTCACCGGGTTAGCCAATCGCCACGCACTGAAGACATATGTAGAAAAAGAATTTGCACGCAGTGATAGAGCGAATAACCGTTGTCTTTGTCTTTATTTGGATTTAAACAAATTTAAACCCATTAACGATACTCATGGGCACAACATTGGTGATACTGTATTGGTGGACATAGCTAAACGATTGCAATCATTATGCAGGGTATCCGATATCGCAGCTAGAGTGGGCGGTGACGAGTTTGTAATTATTGTTTCAGATATAGAAAAAGACTTCGATACCGAAAATATGATTGAACGGGCGCACAATGAAATTATCAAGCCTGTTGTAACGTCAAAAGGAAAAATGTTTGTAGATGCCAGTATAGGTTGTTCTGTTTATCCTGATGAGGCCAAAAGCCTTGACGAGCTTATTAGGATTGCTGATGAAAGAATGTTTGATAAAAAAGAGTTCGTTCGAGAGACTAGATAAAAAAAGCGCCCATTGGGCGCTTTTCTTGAAACCTAGTCTTATCGACGTAGACCTAGACGCTTGATTAGGTCAAGGTAACGCTCAGCGTTCTTGCCCTTAAGGTAGTCTAGAAGCTTACGACGTTGGCTAACCATACGTAGAAGACCACGACGAGAGTGGTGATCTTTCTTGTGATCAGCGAAGTGACCTTGAAGCTTGTTGATGTTGTGAGTAAGCAAAGCAACTTGAACTTCTGGTGAACCAGTGTCGCCTTCTTTTACGCCGTACTCAGCAATGATTTTCGCGGTTTCTGCTTTAGTTAGTGACATATCATTCTCCTAATATTTATGCTTCGCCGATCACTAATTCAGCAAAGCGGAATGAGCGCTGTATTATAATGACGTTTACACACTAAGCAAGCCATAAACCATCTTTATTTACAGACGCTATGTCTATGAATAAACAACCCGCCGCTTAGGGTTAACAAACACTTCTTGTTTCGGAATGCCTTGATCTTTCGGGTCAAGTACCCCTTCCCCTACGCCGAGAAAAATACCATTAGTATCAGCACCGTGATAGACCCGGTAAGATGTGCCCTCTTCAAGCGCTTCGCTGCACATACCTTTAACTGATTGACCATTGTCAAAACGATTTCTTTCGGCATCGTTGATTGTTACGAAAGGTAGACGACTTACCGCTGTATCCATGGGAATAAGCAGGTCATCAAGAGCGTTGAAGTCACCGTCTTCCAGCGATTCTTGAATTTCAATCAGCTTGTCCAATGAAACCATCTTTTCGGTGGGATAGTCTGCGACTTCGGTCCGATGTAAGCGGATCACATAAGCGCCACAACCCAGGTTCTGTCCTAGGTCGTCTACAATAGAGCGAATATAAGTACCTTTACTGCACTTAATGCGCATATCGACATAAGGCAGTTCGATTCGCAGTATGTCCAGTTCATACACTTCAATATCACGGGGTTCACGTTCAATCTCTATGCCTTGACGCGCATAATGATAGAGCGGCTTACCTTGATGCTTAAGCGCAGAAAACATAGAAGGGATCTGCTTACTTTTACCTAAAAAAGCTAAGCAAGCATTGCGTACTTGCTCTTCAGTGACTTCAACGGGCTTCTCTTCTACCACTTCACCGTCGGCGTCAGACGTCGTTGTGCGAACGCCAAGTTGTGCCGTAACCTCGTAGGTCTTTTCCGCATCCAAAAGAAACTGTGAGAACTTGGTAGCTTCACCTAAACACAGCGGCAGCATACCGCTGGCTAGCGGGTCAAGCGCGCCGGTGTGGCCCGCTTTGGCCGCCTTATACAGCCAGCGTACTTTCTGTAATAGTTGGTTTGATGAGCCACCCAGTGGTTTATCAAGCAATACTATGCCGTTAATGTCACGGCCCTTACGACGTCTTGCCATCTACTCCTACTCTTGTGAATCGTCTTCATCGCGCTTCAACTCATCTTTAGCGATGGTCTGTGACACGAGATTAGAAATGCGCATGCCTTCAACAATCGATTTGTCTTCAAAGAAGTGAAGATCAGGTACTGAGCGCATGCGAATACGTTTTGCAAGAATACTGCGAATGAACTTTTTGTATTCAGCTAGCTGCTTGATTTGGGCTTTGCCCTCTTCCTCAGTGCTGTTGTAGATAGTCACGAAGATTTTCGCGTGAGCTAGATCCCGCGATACATCTACATCAGAAACCGTGATTAAAGGCATATCGCCTACGCGGTGTTTGTATTCGTTTTGCAGAATGCTCGCTACTTCTTTATGAACTTGCTGAGCTACTCTGTCGGTACGTGAAAATTCACGAGCCATTGTACTCTCCTTTCCTTATTTAACGTAGGGCATGCTTGAGTCTGTTTACTTTATACAGACAAAAACGGGAGCACTCGGCCCCCGTTTTTCACATGCCGAATTAACTAAGGCAATTAAATTTCGCGTTTAACCTCAACGATTTCGAAGACCTCAATTTGGTCGCCTACTTTCACATCGTTATAGTTCTTAACACCGATACCACATTCCATACCGTTACGTACTTCTTGTACGTCGTCTTTAAAGCGACGTAGTGACTCTAGTTCACCTTCGTAAATTACTACGTTGTCGCGAAGTACACGGATTGGGTTGCTACGCTTAACATTACCTTCGGTAACCATACAGCCTGCAATTGCGCCCAATTTCGGTGACTTGAATACGTCACGTACTTCGGCAAGACCGATGATTTCCTGCTTGAACTCTGGTGCAAGCATACCGCTCATGGCCGATTTAACTTCGTCAATTAGGTGATAGATAACGCTGTAGTAACGTAGGTCAATTTCTTCAGCTTCTAGTACGCGACGTGCTGTTGCATCGGCACGAACGTTAAAGCCAAGTACGATAGCGCCTGATGCAGCCGCAAGGGTCGCGTCAGTTTCGGTGATTCCACCTACACCACTGCCTACAATATTAACTTTAACTTCAGAAGTAGAAAGCTTAACCAGTGACTCAGAAATCGCTTCTACAGAGCCCTGTACGTCAGCCTTAAGTACGATGTTAAGTTCGCTAACATCACCTGACTCCATGTTCGCAAACATGTTTTCAAGTTTCGCTTTTTGCTGACGAGCAAGTTTAAGTTCGCGCTTCTTCTGATGGCGCTTCGCTGCTACTTCACGAGCTTTACGTTCGTCTTTAACAACTGCGGCATCTTCACCAGCTACTGGAACACCTGAAAGACCAAGTACTTCTACCGGCGTTGAAGGTCCTGCAACCTTAATCTCTTTGCCGTTTTCGTCGCGCATTGCACGAACACGGCCGTACTCTTCACCACAAAGTAGAATATCACCAGCAAGTAGTTGACCTTCCTGAACAAGTACTGACGCTACCGGACCACGACCTTTATCAAGACGAGATTCGATAACAATACCGCGACCAGAGCCTTCAGCTACCGCTTTAAGGTCAAGTAGTTCTGCCTGAAGCACGATAGCATCAAGAAGCTCATCGACGCCCATACCCGTTTTCGCAGAAACGTTACAGAACTGGTGCTCACCGCCCCACTCTTCTGAGATAACTTCTAGTTGAGATAGCTCAGTTTTAACGCGGTCTGGATCAGCGGTTTCTTTATCCATCTTGTTCACTGCAACGATAAGAGGTACGCCAGCAGCACGGGCGTGCTGTACCGCTTCTTTCGTTTGCGGCATTACGCCGTCATCTGCAGCAACAACAAGAATAACGATATCAGTCGCTGTAGCACCACGAGCACGCATTGCAGTAAACGCGGCGTGTCCAGGTGTATCTAGGAAGGTGATTTCACCGTTACCTGTTTGTACTTTATAAGCACCGATATGCTGGGTAATACCACCCGCTTCACCGTCTGCTACTTTCGCACGACGAATGTAGTCAAGCAGTGATGTTTTACCGTGGTCAACGTGACCCATGATGGTAACAACAGGAGCACGTGTCGATTTCTCGCCATCTGTACCGTCTGCTAGTAACTCATCTTCAAGCGCATTGTCATTTACAAGCTCGTACTTGTGACCCATCTCTTCGATAACAAGTACCGCAGTGTCTTGATCCAGTACTTGGTTGATGGTGGCCATCTCGCCCATCTTCATCATCGTTTTGATAACTTCGTTAGACTTGATAGCAAGTTTACTTGCCAGCTCGCCAACTGTGATGGTTGCGCCAAGCTTAACGACGCGCTCTACTGGTGCTGCAGGCTTGTTAAAGCCTTGCTTAAGATGCTCACCAGCGTTTTTCTTAGACTTGCGACGACGACGTGAAGAACGCTCAACCTGCATGTCTTCTTCGTCTTCTGCTTCTTGAGCGTAGCGGTTAGAGTGCAAGTGAACTTCTTCAGCTTCTGCTTTCTTACGACGCTCTTCTTCTTCTTTCCAGCGACGCTCGTTTTCTTCAGCAAGTTTACGCGCTTCGTCAGCCGCCTTTTTGGCGTCTTCTTCAAGTTTCTTCTGCGCTTCTTCTTCCTGCGCTTTACGCAGACGCTCTTCTTCCTGACGTGCCGCTTCTGCTTCTGCTTTTTCAGCTTCAGTTAGTTCAGGCTCGTCTGCTTTACGGGCTTCAGCTTCTTTCTTAGCTTGCTCCGCACGACGTGCACGCTCTTCATCAGCGGCTTTCTTCGCTTCTTCTGCTTTACGCGCTTTTTCTTCAGCGGCTTTCTTCGCTTCAGCAGCTGCTTTCTCTTCTGCTTCGCGCTTCAAACGTGCCTCTTCTTCAAGACGCTTCGCTTCTTCTTCTGCTTGACGCTGCTGTTCTTCAATGTCGCTGCGCTTAACGTATGTGCGCTTCTTGCGTACTTCCACTTTCACTTCTTTAGACTTACCAACACTCAATGTGCTAGTTGTCTTACGCTTAAGTGTCATACGCGTTGGTTCAGCTGCGCTGCCGTGTTGCTTACTTAAATGATCCAATAGTTTCTGTTTCTCGTCTTCGTTTACCTGATCGCCGGCACTCTTAGAGATACCCGCGTCTTTAAACTGGCCAACCAATCGGTCAACGGTCGTACCAATGTCGCTGGCGAGCTTTTCAATAGATACATCTGCCATTACGTAATTTTCCCCCTGTTGACCTTACTCTTCTTCACTGAACCATACGATATTACGAGCCGCCATGATTAAAGCACCGGCTTTCTCTTCGTCTAGTTCATCGATATCACTGATATCATCGGTACCTTGTTCTGCTAATTCTTCTAGGTCAGTAACGCCGCGACTGGCCAACACATAAGCCACGTGTTTACTCATACCTTCAAGATTTAATAAGGCTTCTGTAGGCTCTGCACCTTCAAGCGATTCTTCATTCGCTAGTGCACGCGTGGTTAAGAAAGCACGCGCTCTGTTGCGCAGCTCTTCAACCATTTCTTCATCTAACCCTTCAACCGCTAGAAGCTCGCTTGCTGGCACGTATGCCACCTCTTCTAGCGTTGTAAAGCCTTCATCTACCAAGACAGACGCAAACTCTTCGTCAATGTCCAAACCAGCAGTAAATAGATCAAGTACCTTCGCGTTTTCTTCTTCGTGCTTCTTGTTGAGATCGTCAACCGTCATCACGTTAAGTTCCCAGCCTGTAAGCTGGCTAGCCAGGCGAACGTTTTGACCACTACGGCCAATTGCCTGAGCTAGATTATCCGCTTCAACCGCTACGTCCATGCTGTTGCTGTCTTCGTCAACAACAATTGACGCAACTTCAGCGGGGGCCATTGCGTTGATAACGAATTGCGCTGGGTTCTCGTCCCATAGCACGATATCAACACGTTCACCGCCAAGTTCACCCGATACGGCTTGTACACGTGAACCACGCATACCCACACACGCACCTACTGGGTCTAAGCGCTTGTCGTTAGTTTTAACGGCAATCTTTGCACGTGAACCTGGATCGCGAGCCGCAGATTTAATTTCTAGCGTCTCTTCCGCAATTTCAGGCACTTCCAAGCGGAATAGTTCAACTAGCATATCTGGGTGAGTACGGCTAATAAATAGCTGTGCACCGCGTGCTTCCGGACGGATAACGTAAAGAAGACCACGTACACGGTCACCTGGACGGAAAGTTTCACGAGGAAGCATATCATCGCGGTAGATAACGCCTTCTGCGTTATTACCTAAATCGATAATGATATTGTCACGGTTGACTTTCTTAACTGTTCCCGTAACCAGTTCACCCACTTTGTCTTCGTACTCAGCAATCATTTGCTGACGCTCAGCTTCGCGTACTTTTTGTACGATAACTTGCTTAGCGGTTTGCGTAGTTATGCGGTCGAATTTGATAGATTCAATCTGTTCTTCCACATAATCGCCAAGTTGTATCTCTGGCTCGTCGATTTGCGCCGCAGAAAACGTAATTTCAGCAAATGGATTTTCTTGTTCTTGATCATCCGGGATAACTAACCAGCGACGGAATGTATCAAAGTCACCAGACGTTCTGTCGATACTTACACGAACTTCGATTTCGCCTTCGTTTTTCTTTTTGGTTGCACTAGCGATTGCATACTCTAGCGCTTCAAAAATCTTCTCTCTAGGCACTTGTTTTTCATTTGAAACGGCTTCCGCCACTAACAAAATTTCTTTATTCATTTTCGCCTCTCTTATGCTTTCGTCGATGAAAGCAGAGCTGTTCCGTTAATCGAACGTGGGAACAACGTTACCTTTTTCGATATTCGCCACAGCTAACTGGAACTGCTGGCCATCCACTTCAATACTTACAATGCCGTTTTCGCACGTAAGTACTTTGCCTTTAAAATTACGTCGGTCGTCCATTGGCATAGACAATCGAACTTGAACCACTTCACCTACAGCCTCGATGTAATGCTTTTCTTTGAAAAGCGGTCTGTCCATTCCTGGTGATGACACTTCAAGGTTATATTCAGTGCTAATTGGATCTTCAACGTCCAAAATTGCGCTAACCTGATGACTTACATCTGCACAATCATCTACGGTAATACCGTTCTCATGATCAATAAAAACGCGAAGAATTGAATGCTTCCCCGCTCGTACAAACTCGATACCAACCAGTTCAAAGCCCAGTGCTTCTACACCTGGCTCTAGCATTTCGGTTAGTTTCTCTTCAAGTTTTGCCAATGCAAACCTCCAAAAACGAAAAAAGGGCCTAAAGCCCACCTGTCATCACCCGGCTCAGCGAGGCTGACTCCAGGTTTTAATACAACAAAAAGCCCCGGACTAGCGGGGCTTTTATTAAAATTCTGAACCCATACCTGCCAATGTAGGCAGTTGCAAACTTATGGGTAAAACCACCGATAGGTGATAGCTTGCTAATGATAAGTGCGTTACTTTCCTTTAATGAGGGAGCCCGCTCTCATCACTTAATGCGCACATTATACGTATAGGCGGCGCATTAAGCAACAGCGAAAAGGCATGGGCGTTAGTCCTCATCTTTAAACTTAACTTTTATGTCGAGAATTTTAGGCATAATTTCTATCATTAATTCGACCAGTTTTGGTTCGAAATGCTTACCCTTTTGGCTTTGAAGAAAATCTATGGTTTTTTCAATACTCCACGCCTCTTTATATGGCCGTTTACTGGTAAGTGCATCAAACACATCAGCAATAGCGCAAATGCGTCCCTCTATAGGAATATCCTCTCCGGCAAGTCCGTTAGGGTAACCCGTTCCATCCCATTTCTCATGGTGAGTTAACGAAACTGACTTTGCCACTTTGAGCAGTAAAGAATCGCCGCAATCACCGATGATCTCTGCACCAATTTCTGGATGGTGCTTCATAGTGGCAAATTCTTCATCGGTAAGCTTACCAGGCTTGAGCATGATGCTATCAGCAATACCAATTTTGCCAATGTCGTGCATAGGAGCAGCATGGAGAAGAATTTCTGCCTGCTTCTCAGTAAGCCCATAAGCTAGCGCCAATTCTCTGGCGTAATGGCTCATTCGCATGACGTGCATGCCTGTTTCGTTGTCTTTGTATTCAGCAGCCTTACCTAATCGCTGCACAACTTGCAAACGACTATCTAACAACTCGTCTGCCTGAACTAAGCTAAGGTGAGTCTTTACGCGTGCTTTAACAATTGCTGGAGATATGGGCTTAGTGATGTAATCCACAGCACCTGCATCAAAACCCTCAGTTTCCTCATGCTCGTCATTTAATGCCGTGACGAAAATAACTGGGATGTGCTTGGTACTCGACTGCTGCTTAAGTTGGCGACAGACTTCAAACCCTGTAAGTCCGGGCATCATAACATCAAGTAGTATTAAGTTTGGTAGCCTTCCCCTAGCAAGTTTTAACGCTTCTTCGCCGTTCCTGGCGAAAACAAGCTGATAGTCCGGAGCTAAAAGCTGTTTTAAAACCCTTAAATTAACAGGCTCATCGTCAACGACTAATAGCGTAGGTTGTTCAATCTCAATCTCTAACATGCCGTATCTCTGGACTACTTTAACTCTTGTATTAATGAAGAAATATGCTCATGCGCCAATTCAAACTCAAAGTCATCTATGTCTAAGAGAATTTGACCGATTTGCTCATTGTGATCAGAGCACCCTAGTTCTTTTAAAAATGATAGCTCCGCTTCATCCACCATGTTTTGCTCTACACTATTGAGCATAGCTTCCAGGTGACTAAGGAGCAAAGCATTATCTATACTTTCATTGATCGCATTTTCTGCATATAAGGGCGATTCACTTAGCATCGACTCTATTTGTTCTAGAGCATCGCGGAGCTGATTAACTTGTTCAATATCAATGATTGATTTCAGCGCCTGCGCCTCTATCTCTTTAGTGATACGGAAGAAATTGGTTAAACATAGGTTACCCGACGTTCCTTTTAAGCCATGAGAAAGTGATGCTACCGCTTTATAATCTTCTCTTATAGCTGCGTTCATCAACTCATCAACCTTTTCCCTGCTTGTTGAAGTGAATTTATCCACTTCCTGCAGTACCGTCTCTACACTTCCCCACAGACCAACAGCTTTCTTAAGATTTAAAGTAGCTTTATCGGCTTTAAACGCTGATTCTGAGTCATTCTCTGTAGGCTTATCTGCGACAACAAAAGTATCGAGCTTTAATACTCGAGCCACCTCTTCCATAAGTGTGCCAAAGTCCACCGGCTTGTTAGCGAATCCTTCCATGCCCGCTTGTTGCGCCGCATGCTTATCCTGCACTAGAACACTGGCAGTTAGCGCAATGATAGGCGTTGGGGGTAATTGGTGTTCTCTCTCAAATTTTCGCCGTTGCTTTGCCGCCTCTAAACCGTCTAGCTTTGGCATTTGCAAATCCATCAAAACGACGTCAAATGAAGTCGACTCCATTTTTTCTAACGCTTGCTCACCATCAGTGGCAGTGTCTACCTGATGCCCTGCGCGAGTAAGGAGCAAAGACAAAAGCTCTACATTTTGTTGTACATCATCAACTACTAATACGTTTAACGTTGATTGAATTTGGGTTGAAGACGGTCCTGAAGTATCAGGGGTGCATACACTAACTTCAACCGCTTTTAGCGGCAAACTAAAGGTAAAGGTACTTCCTTTTCCTTTTTCACTGGTAACACAGATATTTCCGCCCATCAGTTCCACAAGCTGTTTAGAAATAGTGGTTCCAAGGCCAGTACCTCCATATTTCCTACTCATCGAGGCGTCCGCTTGCGAGAAGGGGTTGAACACTCGCTCTACTTGTTCTTGCGTCATCCCGATGCCGGTGTCTGAGACGCTAAAATAGACAAACTTATCGTCGCCTCTCACGTTGATGGATGCCTCACCTTCATGAGTGAACTTAACGGCATTTCCAATAAGGTTATTGAGCACTTGCCTAAGGCGTTCGGGTGCACCTCGATACCCATCTGATACAGAATCATCCACATTTAGAGCGAGGTCCACTTTTTTGCGCTTTGCTTCTAACCAAAATGTAGAAATAACCAAATCTAATTCTTCTCGAATAAGAAAGTCGCGGTAATCTAAATCAAGCTTCCCCTTATCTAACTTTGCGCTATCCAGTATGTCGTTAAGAAGGTGCAGCAGCGAGCGAGCAGAACGGTTAATTGTCGTTAAATGGGATTTCTGCTCTTCACGCAGAGAGCCCCCTAACATCAAATCGCTAAAACCAATAATTGCGTTCATAGGAGTACGAATTTCGTGACTCATATTGGCAAGGAATGCAGTACGTGCTGCAGCCGCTTGTTCTGCTGTCTCTTTCGCTGCTTTTAACTCTTCTTCCATTACCCGTCTTTGGGTTATATCTGATATAAAGCCATCGACATAGAGAATATTGCCATCATCGTCTTTAACGTGAGTACCATGTTCGGTCACCCACTTTACTTCCCCTGATTTAGCTATGATGCGGTATTCATAAGAAAAGGCACCCTGTTGGGCATTAACATCAGAAAGTCGTTCAACGTCATCTGGATGATAGAGGTCAGTAAAAGAACGTTTAGGATTCGGTAAGATGAAGTCACTCGGTGGATATCCGGTTATTTCCAGCACAGCGTCACTAATGAAAACCATCGGCCAGCCAGGCATGTTCAAACACCGATAGGCCATACCCGGTATATTCGAAATCAAGCTTCTGAACTTAGCTTCACTTTCGCGCAAAGCATCTTCCATTTCTCTGCGTTTTCGTAAGTCTGACGCAAAAGAAACAAATACCGGCTTACCATCTATCTTGGTATAGCCAACGCCTAAGCGCACAGGTATGCGCTCCCCTCCCTTTCTAAGGACTTCTACTTCTCTTCCGGTACCAATTATTTGTTCAGTAGGTACAACCCGTTGGCTGAAAAAGTCATCGCCATAAAGGTGTCGCCTCTCTGGTGTGACCATGTCGGAGGCGTGCATGCCAATAATCTCTTGCTGGGTGTAACCATAAATTTGCTCAACAGCAGGATTAGCGGTTTTGATGATGCCTTTATCATCTACGGTAAGAATGGCGTCGACAGCAGTATCGGTGATTGCGCTTTGCATTCGTTCACTTTCAAGTGCGCGTAACATAGCATCACGATATTTAAATAGCAGACTGATACCCAATACGAAAACGATTAGCACCAAGGTGACGATAGCAATGGATATTGCGAGATAAATAGCAATATCCGACGATTGATTTGATGTTTCCATACCTGGCGGCAATACAAACCGAGCGGCAGCCATGCCAATATAGTGCATACCCGCAATGGCCAGCCCCATTACAATACTCGCAAGAAATGCATGTTTACCCAGCATTTTTCTGCTTTTAATTGCGGCAGTAATGCCAAACTTTATCCATAGCGATAGCATTGCCAAACAAACAGCAACTACGATAGAAAGGGCGAATATACTGAGGTCATAGCGAAGAAGCGGCGCCATCTCCATTGCGGCCATACCACTATAGTGCATGGTGCCTATCCCAGCTCCCATCAACACGCCACCTAAGACTACTTCGGTAACGCTTATACGGGTTTTAATCAGAAGATTCAGGGCTACCCATGCTGCAGCTACACCTGGAATTGCAGACAGCCCAGTTATAAAAGGATCGTAAGTGACAGGTAAACACAAATCAAACGCGGTCATGCCGAGAAAATGCATTGACCAAATTCCCCCTCCGAGCGCTATGCTACCCGTAGTCAACAGAGTATTGCGTCTTACTCTATCTTGAGTTACAGCAGCTTGCCCTGCGACGTTAAACGCCATAAATGAAGCAAAAACAGCGACTAATAAAGACAGAACAACGAGAGGAAAATAATAAGCGCCTTCAATTAAGGTGGCGTGATCTTCGTACGTGAAAAAACGAGCAATCATGAGGCGGCCAAACTACCTATTAATTTTATTTTTTGGGCATTTCGTAACTTAGCACACTCTTTTTTTCAGTGCGGTAGTTAATTCGTAGCAATTGAATTGATTTTGTGCGAATAGACGCAGGAAAAGAAAAAACCCAGCAAAGGCTGGGTTCTTAAAGTGGTTGCGGGAGCAGGATTTGAACCTACGACCTTCGGGTTATGAGCCCGACGAGCTACCAGACTGCTCCATCCCGCGACTGTACGGTTAGCTTGCTTGCGCAATACTTTCTAGTTCTGGTTTTACAAATTGGTTGCGGGAGCAGGATTTGAACCTACGACCTTCGGGTTATGAGCCCGACGAGCTACCAGACTGCTCCATCCCGCGACTGTACGGTAAAGCCTGCATTTGCAGAGCTTTGAAATTCTGAGTATTTTCTGTGGTTGCGGGAGCAGGATTTGAACCTACGACCTTCGGGTTATGAGCCCGACGAGCTACCAGACTGCTCCATCCCGCGCCAGAAAATTAACGTTGTAACCGCTGCGTTTCATGCCTCGCTTCAACGTGGGGCGTATTATACATAGAGACTTATTCAACACAAGAGCCAAGCCGAGAAATATTTCATTTTTCTGACTGTTAGCGGTTTAATTAACCAACATGTGCAAAGTTAATACAAATTACCCGTGAAACGGGTCCATTTTAAACAGTTAACTGCCCAAGCTATCTAAATTTTTCCATTTTTTCAGCAAGCGAAAAGTCGAGCTCTGTTAGTCCATCCGCATCATGGGTAGTGAGTGTGACCTCTACTTTGTTATATACGTTAAACCATTCAGGATGATGCTTTAGCTTTTCTGCCCAAATCGCGATTTGCGACATCCACCCAAATGCACGGATAAAACTTTTAAATGTGAATGTTTTTTTGATGCAATCACCGTTTCGCTCCCAATGTGTGCCGTCTGTAACTAAATCATTAAGTTCAGCCAATTTAGTCTCAATATTATCGTCCGTTAGCTTTGTCGGCATTTTTAACTCCCATTAATTTTTTATAAGTGTTTTGCTTACTCTAAATAATGAAAGTTAGATTAGAAAAGGGATAGAGAGAAAACATGTAAATATATGTGGAGCTTTTAGTTTACAAAAAGCCGGCTTCGAGAGCCGGCTATACCATTCAGCAATAATTTTAAAACTCTATTGCTAGCCTCGCATAAATCTGTCGACCACGAGGATCATGTACTTTTGAATCGAAGCCACTGTTGGTGAATACCTGAGGTGGTTCTTCATCAAATAGATTTACTCCCCCCAAGGTCAATACATAACTTTGATCGGTATCGAAAACGCTACCTAAGTCTATGTTGTACTGAGCGTCAACCGTAAACATGCTGTCGATTTCATAAAAACCATTTGCACATCCACCGGTATTACTTGTTCCATCTGCACAGTTTTGATCATCATCATATGATGATATGTAGCGCAAGAACAGGTTTGCTGCGTGTACATCATGTTGCCAGTTAAGGCCAATATTCATGCGTAACTCTGGCGAAGACACACCTATATTATTGAAGTTACGGCGACCAGCACCATCTACATCCCCTGCTTGCGGGTCGTTCAAGTCATATTTAGTAACATAAGTTGCTTGTATCGTAGGTGTAAAGTTCCCGAGTTCCGTCTCCATTTTATAGCTTGAAACAAAGTCGATGCCCGATGTTTCTAGTGAACTTGCGTTAACGTAAGTATTGTTAATCTGTAATACTGGCCCCGTCAAAGGATCACCAGCACGTACGACCCGCGAAGTGTCAGTAGGGTCTGCGTTCAACAGCGCTTGCGCATTCTCTTGAATGATCAAGTCTTCAAATTCAAAGTTCCAATAATCTATCTCGATTGATAGGTCTCTGAACGGCTCGTAAGAAAAACCTATGTTGTACGCTGTAGATTCCTCAGGCTTTAAATCCTCATTGCCCGATGTACGAACAGCGACAAAAGCCTGAGCACCCTGCACTGGGTCGACAACTTGTTGTAGTGACGTAGCTCCCCCTTGTGCTAGAAATACAGTTGGCGCTCTAAATGACGTGGAGATCGAGCCTCGTAGTGAAAACTCGTCTGACGCGCGCCATGATATAGCCAACTTAGGATCAACGGTACTACCAATGCTACCGCCGTAATCTTCATAACGAAGAGCTAACTGCACGTCAAGTTCGTCACTAACAGGTAATGCTAACTCCCCAAAAGCCGCCCAAACATCTTGGCTTCCATCTAAATCAGGATTACCGATAACAAAAGTGAAGCTGTCTTGATTAGATAATTCATCGTAGTCCTGTCTCAGGCTGTTTTCACGATACTGAACCCCGAGAGCAAGCGCCGCGTAGCCGCCACCCATTTCGAAGGTATCAAAAGAGGTAAACGCTTCGAACACTTCTAAATCAGATTTCGAGTCGATGACTTGCTTAGCCGTAAATGAATTAAGTACATAGTCTGAGTTAGGTGCACTTGTATATGACGTTGCAAATGGATTGAAAAATTCGCAGCTACCTTCACCTGGCGTTCCCAAGACTGGATTACAGTCTGAACCGCCGAAACCTAACAGCGCGAGTTGAAATTCAGTGTTCAATACATCAGGTACTGAATATACAAAGTCATTCACTGCTCTTGTATAACTTATTTCCCAGAAACCACTATCAGTAACCCCTTGTAAATTTGTGCTAAAGCGGAAAGTATCTGACTCTGTATTTGCAGCATCACCAGGCTGCCCATTGCCTTCAGCACGGCCAAAAAACGAGACTGCACGCCCAAATGGATTTTGTGGGTGATAGTCTGGAACCACTGGTGCTGTCAAGATAGGAAAGCTTGGTGCACCACCACGCTCGGCTCGGTTCCGTGCCATGCCAATTTCAGTCGTCCATGTGATGTCGTCTGTAAATTCGTATTCGGCACGTGTATATGCATTAATACGGCTTTCATCCGGTACATAAGAATAGAAGGGCCCGAAATCGAAACCACAAAGGCCAACATCTAGCCCAGGCACTGTGCCCTCCGGCGCTAATATCTGTGGAAAACCGCCGAATTCTTCACACCCAAACGGGTCGATAACTGGAACACCTGGCGCAATGAAAAAACTCGCTGGATTCCCCAAGGCACTAGTATCGTCTTGTGGGCGACTCAAGCGTCTATCGCTTATAAAAAGCGGAGAGCGATTTGTATAACTAATAGCGGCAATAACATTACCTTTATCGCCCGTCGCTCCCCAAAGGCCCTGAAGGACATATTCTTTATTATCGCCATGTGCACCGTCTTGATAATCGACGCTCACCATCGCACCATCGTAATTACGCTTTGTAATAAAGTTAACTACGCCTGCAACAGCATCAGAACCGTATAAAGCAGATGCACCGTCCTTCACTACCTCCATGCGGTCAATGGCAATCATAGGTACAAGAGAGCTTGTATCTACGAAATTTAGCCCCTCGTTCGTAGGCTGAGCGGTGACGACTTGGCGTTTATTGTTAAGCAGCACCAGAGTCGATGCTACACCTAAACCGCGCAGGTTGATGTTTGATGTACCCGCAGTGGCGTTTTGAGTGAAGGCATCAGGGTTGTTTTCGGCACCTGTGTTGATGGTTAGCGTTTGAGTAATATCGGCAATATTCTTGGCACCAATAGCGTCTATTGCAACGCTGTCGACAACGGCTAGCGGTGATGGAGATTCGAAGTTTTCGCTTCTGCGAACAAAACTTCCGGTAACAAGGATTAGTTCGACGTCTTTCTTAGCTTCCTGCTCGGATTCAACGCCAGCTTCTTGCGCTGACGCGATAAAAGGTGAGCAAAATAAAGCAGCACCGACCATTGCGGCTACCGCTGTTTTACGCGTATTTAATTTCATAGTGTGATTCCAAATCTGGGCTTATCACTACCGGCACTACTACCCACACTTTCCGCTAGCAACAGGCTGTTCGATTTTGTTTTGTTATTGTCTGAGGCCAACAGAATATTGACCTACATCACTGATACTATGCCTGAATTTTATTTTTGTAAATTTATTGTGAATAATATGTTCACATTAATTTTACACATGGTCAGACCACTTAAACTTAAGGCTAACGCATAGAAATTACTCGATAGCGAACGTGAAAGGCTAATGAGAAGAAGTTGCGCAAAGTGCGTAATTTCTTCACTCATTCATTTTTGATAAAGGGAAAGGAAACCTGTTTTTTCATAAATTTCATTAAGTTAAAAAATATTTACAACAGGAACAGTTCTTGAAGCACCGTAAGGAAATATTAAAAACGGTAATGGAGTCTATGGAGTTTCCTGAGATAGATGAAGTATATGAGCTTCTAACTGAAAAACTCGAAAGCTGGGTGGAAGGTGCAATCACTTTGCTACCTAATATTGTCGTTGCATTCGTTATCGCGATTGTTTTTGGTCTCATTGCTAAAATGGTCGGAAACGTCGCAGGCAAACTGATGCGGCGCACCTTTGAATCTCGTCAGATAGCCGGTCTTCTCACATCTATAATTAAGGCTCTAGTTCTTGTCGCTGGTATATTTATCGCATTAGATTTTGTTGGCCTGAAAGGTACAGTCACATCCCTTCTTGCTGGTGCAGGTATTGTTGGATTGGCAATTGGTTTTGCATTTCAAGATATGACGGAAAATTTCATTGCCGGTGTTGCAATGGGCATCAGAAAGCCTTTCGATATTGGTGATGTTATTGAGGCTGAAGGGGTGTTTGGTAACGTTAAAGAGATAAATTTACGCAATACTCTTGTTGAAACCTTTTATGGCCAACTTGAAGTTATTCCAAACAAGATCCTGTTTCGTAATATTCTCACCAACTATTCCTATTTAGGCTACCGAAGAATAGAAGTTCCGGTTGGCATTTCTTACGCTGACGATATTGAAAAAGCCGCGCAAGTTATCACTGACGCGATGAACGATAAGGATTATGTGATTAAAAAGGATCAGACCGCGGTTTATGCAGAATCATTCGGTGACTCCAGTATCAATCTATTACTGTGGTTTTGGATCCGCTATCCCGGAGAACCTGGGTTCATGGTAGTACGTCATGACGCTATTAGCACAGTAAAAACCGTACTTGAAGACAGCGATATTCTGATTCCATTCCCTATCAGAACACTAGATTTTAATGCAAAAGGCGGCGATAAGCTCAACGCGATGTTAAAGCAGCGAGATGAAGAAAGTTCATCTGACAATAATTCTTCGTCACAAAAAAATGGTGACGAAAAAGCGGCTGACAACACAAGTCATGCCGACGATGAGTAAAACCAAAGGAGAGACAAATGGAAATGTTAAATTCAACTACACGTAAGCATACGTTCTTAGCAATGATTCTAGCAGCGAGCATTGGAAGTTTAGGTGGTTGCGCCACAATTGAAGGCGCAGGTGAAGATATCCAAAGTGCAGGCGAAGCCGTTGAAGAAGGTGCTGAAGAAGCGTCAAACTAAGCAGTTTATTATGCAATATGTAAAGGTCAGATAAGGGCATGCCCCATCTGACCTTTTTTCATAATCACCAACTGTTAAGTAAGCGAACGTAAACTGGCTAGGTGTGCGAACTATTAGCATCTAACCTTCTACAGCTCACTCTCTGGCAGAGTCAGAAACCATTTCTCGTTAATTTTACGGTTTCATAACCGCTAGCATTAAAAAGCTTCCAACAAGCGCTGGATTCCCACTCGATTTCAAAATACAGCTAGCCTCTACCTTATATAGTTTGCCTTGTTGTTTATCGGTTACATCAACAAGCTTAAATTGGTATTTTAAAGCGTCATTGCTTTTGACTGGTTCAAGGAAGCGAAGCTTATCAATGCCGTAGTTTATCATTGAGGCAATTTTATCGCTTGGAGCGAGAACTTCACCAAACGCTTTGGGCATAAGACTGGCACTTAAAAAGCCGTGTGCAATCGTTGTTTTAAACGGACTCTCTTTTTGACAGCGAGCTGTATCTAGATGAATCCATTGATGATCGCCTGTGGCGTCAGCAAACTGATTAATCATGTCTTGAGTTACAGTTAAAAAATCAGCTTGTTCAAGCACATCCCCTACCGATAGTTCTAAAAGCGTCTTCATATATAAGTCCAATCTCCATTTAATAACGATGAAACTACTATTATTCACTTGAATGTTTCAATTAACTTTTAATAATAGGTATTTATAAATATTCTTGTTACACTAACGTAAATTATTCGTAGATGCTATGTAGTAACAGTTTCTATAGTTGCTTTATTTTCGCTGTGACAACAACAGCGGTTCTTCATCTGTTGGCTTTTTAATGGGGCACTCGCCCTTAAAGGACTAGTTATGAATCTCAATAGAATTGATTTGAACCTGTTTGCCGTATTCGATGCTATTTACACGGCAGGTAGCTTAACCAAGGCTGCTGACGTCTTGTGTATTACCCAACCGGCGGTTAGTAACTCGTTAGCCAGATTAAGAGAAATGTTAAACGACCCCCTTTTCGTGCGCACAGGTCATAGTATGACGCCTACACCCGTCGCGCAGAACATTATTGTGCCAGCTCGACAAGCCCTCGCTTTGTTGCGAAAAAGCGTGCAAGAAAGTCACACATTTGATCCACTGACCGCAGAGAAGTCATTTAACTTTGCCAGCCGAGATTTGTTAGAGGCCAGTATCATGCCTCGCCTCGTGTCTCGTCTACAGAATTTAGCGCCTAATATTGCTTTAACGAACTATGAGATCCCTCGAAGCCAAGTAGTATCAGCAATGGCGGCAGGTACGCTAGATTTCTTCGCCGATGCATCTACGTTTACCGACCCACATCTGTGTAAAGAGAAAATAGCGCAAGACCGATTTGTGGTACTCGCTCGCAAAAACCACCCTGCTCTTAAAAACGGTTTGGATTTAGATACATTTTTGCGTTTGGGGCATATCAACGTATCTCAGCGCAAGTCGGGCGCGGGTCCTATTGATGTTGCTCTCGACAAGATGGGCAAACGAAGAAAAGAGGTTATGCGTGGGCAGCACTTCTTAACCGTGCCTAGTACTATCGTAAAAACTGATTTAATCGCCTGCTTACCGTTTCATTTGGCGAAGCACTATGATTTAGCTATTTACGAACTTCCTTTTGACCTTCCACCGGTAGAATACTACTTGTATTGGCACGTCAGTGCAGACCACGACTATGCGCATATGTGGATGCGCGAACAAATAATGGAAGTCGCGAGCAACTTTAAGCCTCACTAATTCTCAACTCTTTGACACGTATAATAATCGCCCTGCTCCAGTAGAGTTCGCGGGGCTTTTGTTTGTTTGATAATTAAAGTATTCGCCTCGAATGCGCAAAACGGGCTTACACAAAAAAACAATCCCCCCTTTTGATATAACGATATATACCAAAGTATTGTCTAATGTATTTTTCTTAATTCAGCTTTATCGTTTAATCAGCTCAACGAAAACAATCATCAAATTTACTTGAGGAATTAGCCATGTTGAAAATAGTTAAAGCTTCTCTTGTTATCGCTGGTACTTTCGGTTTGTCATCAGTAGCACACGCAGATGTAAGCGAGGCGTTGGCAAATATATGCACCATCGTTCAGGCGGACGATAAAGGCGAACTAAGAAAGAAAATGCGCGCAGTTCAGTCTGACTATCGAATGAAACTAAAAGACTACTATTCGGGTGTGAGCTGCGGTGGTAATAGCCTCATCCGTACTGCGATGCTAAATGACGCAGTGGAAGCCGGAGAGTTGCTGGTCAAAAAGATGCCAAAAAGAGACTTAAAAGCCCCCGAATCAGACGGCAAAACCTTACAAGCTTGGGTTGCGGAGAACGGCTTGCAAGGCAGCCCAATCGCAGCGGTGCTTAACGAGCGACTGTAAGACAATTTCACGCCATGTGAACCAGTTCAACATGGTTGCAGAGAAATCTGCACTTTAAGAAGCGGCCTTCGGGTCGCTTTTTTCTTCAGGATAAAAAAGGAGAGTTAATACTAACTCTCCTTTTTGTTTATTTATGACTAACTAATACCTAACTGGCCTTAGCCACCGCTAGCTTTTCTTCAGAAATTGCTTTGCTTATCGAAAGTACCGGCTCATTTTGATAGACACGCTCAAGGAATACCTTGTAGATATCAGCAAATTTTTCTTGCTGAGCAAGCTCACCAAACACTTCTTCTACCTTCAAGAAACTTAAGCTGTCCGTTTCGTTTTGTTGAGCAGCTTGATGAAGCGTATCAGACAATACATCATTGATTTCTAGCGGCTTTCCGTCTTGAGACGCGTGCTTATCAGAATAATACGACCAACACGCAACGACGAAGGCACTAATACTTACATCGCGACCAGCTACTAAATTGTCGCGTACCGTAGGCAACAAGAATACTGGCAGTTTGGCTGAACTTTCTAAGCAAATACGTGCCAAGGTATCCTTGATAAACGGATTTGAAAAGCGAGAGATTAACGTGTCGCGATAATCAAATACATCAATGCCTTCAACCTGGTCTAGGGTTGGCATCACCTCTTTTTCCATAAAGATAGACAATAGCTGCTTTAACTGCGCAGCTTCTACACTCTCATGGATAGTATCAAGACCGGCAACTGAACCCACTAGCCCTAGTACTGAATGCCCGGCGTTTAGCATGCGTAGCTTCAACTTTTCATAAGGGGCTACATCGCTAACAAACTGTGCGCCCACTTCGTCAAACTGTGGCTTAGCGTTGCAAAAATCATCTTCAATAACCCACTGATCGAAAGGCTCACATACTACCGGCCAGCTATCTTCAATACCCTGCGCTTTTAACGAAACAATATCTTCGTTTGTCGTAGCAGGCGTAATTCTGTCTACCATAGAGTTAGGGAAGCTAACATTCTCGTTAACCCATTGAGCTAAGGCTTGGTCGAATAGTTCGATGTAAGCTAGCAACATTTTTTTCAGCACATGACCGTTGTGCTGAATGTTGTCGCACGACATAACAGTAAATGGCTTAACATTGTTTTCTTTACGCTTTTTAATAGCAGCAACCAAATAACCAAACACTAGTTTTGGATTTTTGGGGTTTTCAATGTCATGAATAACGTCTGGGTTAGTGGTAATAAACTCACCTGTAGACGCATCAAAGTTATAACCACCTTCTGTGATAGTTAAAGAAACAATGCGCACTTCAGGCTCAGACATTTTATCAATGACAGCTTGAGGGTTATCCGTTGCCATCATAAACCCTGTCATTGCACCTATAACTGACGCAACGCGTGAGCCGTCGTTATGTTTTTCAACTAAGGTGTACAGGTTATCTTGCTCATCGAACACTTTTTTCATTGCGCGGTCGTTCTCGCGAAGACCCACGCCACAAATGCCCCAAGACAAATCGCCAGTTTTTGCCATCAGCCTGTCTACGTACATAGCTTCATGTGCACGATGAAAGCCGCCTACCCCAATGTGAACGATACCTGTTTGAACATTCTCCACATCGTAGGCTGGGCGCTGAATACCTGCCGGCAACGACGGTAAATTAGCTTTGTTTAAAAAAATAGACGTTTGAGATTGCATAAAAACCTTATTAGCTTTGAAGCGCTTTTTGGCGACGCATCGCCCAATACGCAGTAACGAAATAGATAACGGTGCACGCGAACCCAATATTGAAAAATAGATCTCGGTTCGATTCGTACACGGCAAGCGTGTCACTAAGAGAAAAAGTTTTAATTGCTAACGCGATGGACACAAGTAGGCTAGCTACAGAAGTAAGGCGCAATAATTTGGTTACCGCGCTGATATCTTCAACGTGGTCGTTTTCTAACGCGGCTTCTTGTTGCTGATGCGCTTCAACGCGTGCATCGAAAGCCTCTACCTGCGCTTCCTGCTCTGGGTATGACTGTTTTGCGCCGTACTTTGCTGCAAGCGCAGTATATACCGCAATAGTAAAGAACCAGGTTGGTATAAACAGGTAATAGAATGAAATTACATCTAAGGCGTTTAAACCAAAGCCGAACACAAGTCCTAAGCCCCAGCTT
>JAXHTT010000054.1:0-22279 GCA_034190055.1 Pseudomonadota bacterium
ATTAGGCCATTTCATGGATATCTCACAATTATTCAAAAAGGGATTAAAAAATATTGGATTAATCTAACATAAAGATTAAATACAACCTAGGGATGTTACCCGTACTCAAGTCATCTCACTGCCTAATATTTTATATCGCGCTTGTATATTCACTCATTTACTTCTTCTTGTGAGAAGCTTTCAAGAATTTACCCTTCCCAACTGGAAAGCCCCTTTAAGTAAAGTTAGGATTAAATTAGTACGCCAATCACCACATATTTTTAAAGCGAAATAAGACCCGCTCTTGTATCATTCAATCAATTAAGCGATTAACCATTGAGGGCAGTATGAAAGGACATTATAAAAACATATTATGTGTGTTGAGCGACTCACATCGTCAAGATGACACGGTTGCCCAAGCACTACATATCGCCAAAGCTCACCAAGCCTCGCTCACCATTATGCTCTCGCTTGAATCTTTGCCGCCCAATGCGAGCATGGTCATGGAGTCATTTTCTTACGTGGACTCTCAGCAAACTATGGAAACTCAAGCCCAGCTTTGGCTTAAGCAGCAAGCAGAGAGCTGGGGTAAACAATACGAAGTGTCAACAGCTGTGACGGTCGGGCACCCGTTGATTGATATCGTTCGCTATGTGATGAACAATAATATCGACTTAGTGATAAAGCGAGCAGAGGAAAGCTTTTTGGATAAACTGTTTGGCAGTTTGGATATGCAACTGTTTCGCAAATGCCCCTGCCCTCTGTGGGTTATCAATCACAAACCGCGTAGCCAGTATAAAAACGTAGTGGCAGCACTTGATCTTAACTACCACTACCCCAGTCACGAGGTATCAATAAGACGCGACCTTAACCGCGATATATTACGACATGCTAGCCAAATAGCCTTATTAGAATTTGCTCAGCTGCATATTGTTCACGTATTTGATGCGGTACCGGAAAACATAGCCAGAGATGGCTTTATTACCGTCGATAACGACAGAATGGAAACTGATCTAGCGAAAATTCACGCTGAGCGTGAAAAAGAACTAGAGAAACTACTTTCTGAACTTTCTGATGAACTCGACGACAATGTTTGGGAATATTTACAGCCTAAGAACCATATTGTGCATGGTTACCCACGTCGAGAAATTGCAGCTACAACTACATCGCTAGATACTGATGTAATTGTTATGGGTACAGTATCTCGCTTGGGAGTGCCTGGTTACATCATGGGTGATACTGCCGAAGAAACTATTCACCAGTTAAAGTGTGCTGTGGTAGGTGTTAAACCAAGAGGATTTGAATCGCCAATTTCGCGAGATTGAGCATTTTGTATTAGTGTTACGCTGACTCAAATTAAAAGGCCGCGCTTCGACAGAAGCGCGGCCTTTTTGAATATAACAATAAGGTAAGCTTACTAAGCTACGCCAAATGCTGCCTTCAGTATAAAGAAGAAGATAATTGAAAGCAGTGCACCTGCTGGCAAGGTTACTATCCAAGACACAACAATATTCCTGACGATGCCCAAGTTAAGCGCTGAAACACCACGTGCCAAACCTACACCTAAAACAGCACCTACTAAGGTTTGCGTGGTTGAAATAGGCAAACCAGTACCTGATGCAATAACTACCGTACACGCTGCGGCAAGTTCTGCGGCGAAGCCACGGCTTGGTGTTAAATGTGTAATACCTTGGCCGATGGTTTTAATAACGCGATGACCAAATAAAGCAAGACCTGCAACAATACCTAAACCGCCTAGCGGTAATATCCACCAAGCCAGTGTGGCGCTTGAGTTAATCTCACCACCACTGGTAACAACACTTACCACAGCCGCAAGAGGACCAATTGCGTTAGCTACGTCATTAGAGCCGTGGGCAAACGCCATACAGCATGCAGTTACTACCATAAGCAGTGCAAACACTTTCTCAACGTTTGCTGCCTGTAAATCTGCATCTTCGGAACCGCTGAACTTCATACGGCCGATGAACCATTTACCTAAGAAGCCTAATGCTACGGCTATGCCGATTGCTAGCAAATATCCGTTGACAGCACTTAGTTCTAAGCCTACATGCTTAAGCCCTTTCTTAATGGTTACAAGGGACATAACGAAGCCTGCCAATGCCATATAAAATGGTACGTAACGCTTGGCATTAGCAAACGGGGAGGCCGTTTGGAAGATAAGCTTGTGAGCGCTCATAAAAATAAGATAAGCAATAATGCCCGATATAGCCGGTGTTACTACCCAACTACCCACAATACCACCCACTTTACCCCATGCTACTGCGTCCATACTGACGCCAGTTGCCGTGAAGCCGATGATGGCACCTATAATAGAGTGCGTTGTAGATACAGGCCATCCCAACCAAGACGCTACCGCTAGCCATATTCCAGCCGCTAGTAGTGACGAGATCATACCCAATACTAGGTATTCAGGTATGTCTATAAAAAAGGTTGAGTCGATAATTCCTTTTCGAATGGTAGACGTTACTTCGCCACCTGCTAGGTAGGCGCCAGCAAACTCAAATATCATAGCAATGATAATGGCTTGTTTTATGGTTAAAGCTTTAGAACCTACTGACGTACCCATTGCGTTGGCAACGTCATTCGCTCCAATACCCCATGCCATGACGAAACCAACGCCGGCGGCAAGGATTATAAGAATTAGGCCATAACTTTCAAAAAATTCCACGGATAATCGCTCCCGATCTAAACGCGATTTAGGCTGGACGCTACTTGAGTAAGTAGCATGATCTCTTCACCACAAAGGCTAGAGAATGAAGTTAAAGACAAATTGTGTTTTATCATAAGGTTCGATTAAATTTTGCACGATCTGTTCTTGGCTGCGGCGCATGATAACGTAATCGTCATAGAAGCCATAGCGAAAATCACTGAAAAACGATAAAAGAGTACGGAATTATTTGAATGCGATGATAAATTCACCAAATATTGCAGTTTTATGACAAATAAATTTCACAAACATTTGTGTTTATACATATATTCGCAAAACCACACTGACCATTTGGACAGGATTACGTCAAATCTTCCAACTTTTGCTGCATGTTTTCCAGCGGCGTATGTCTTACATCGGTACCACGGGTGAGATACACCACATACTCACACACATTCTTACATCTATCACCAATACGTTCTAAAGAACGCATGGCCCACAAAACATCTAACCAATCCTGCATGTCGTCAGTGCTTTTCTGCATTTCTGAGGTAGTGTACGACAGTAATCGCTTGTACTCACTATCAATGCGGTTGTCTTGGTCGTACACCTCTAATGCTGCAGTTTCGTCTTGGCGGGCGAACGCATCAAAGGTACCCCGCATCATTGCCGCTACCCGCTCACCTATAAGTAACATGCTGCTTTTAATGGTATCTGAACTTGGCAGCTTGTTGCGTGTAACCAGCTTGGCAATGCGCTCTATTTCATCACCCATTCGTTCGATGTCGGTAATGGCTTTTGAAATGGTCATAATTAAACGCAGGTCACTGGCGGTAGGGTGGCGCTTAGCAATAATTCGCAAGCACTCTTCGTCAATTTGGATTTCCATGGAGTTAATTTTTAAGTCATTTAACACCACTTTTTCAGCCAAAGCGGCATGGTTGTGCTTCACCGCTTTTAAGGTATCCACCAGCTGCTGTTCAACTTCACCGCCCATGGTCAATACCGAGTTACGCAAGTTTTCTAACTCAATATTAAACGTACCTGAGATGTGCGTATTTAAGGCTACCTGTCGCATGACGGTTTCTCCTCGCGGCTTAAGGTTGGTGAAGAGCATTTGATTAATGTGCTCATGTTTCTCATTTGCTCATTATGACAACCAGTGGCACTGCAATGATACAAAGCGCCCATGCATAATTTTATATCAGCGCACACTTTCACACCTATATTATCCATATCGACCCGTTATGTAGTCTTCAGTTTGCTTTTTATCAGGCATGGTAAACAGGGTGTCACTGTCGGCATACTCTATCAGTCTGCCCTGATGGAAAAAGGCGGTATAGTCGCTTACCCGCGCTGCTTGTTGCATGTTGTGCGTCACAATAATAATGGTGCACTGCTTTTTTAGTGAGTCCATCAGCTCTTCAATAAAGAGCGTAGTTAGCGGGTCAAGGGCTGAGGTGGGTTCATCTAACAGCAGTATGTCGGGCTTTAACGCCAGCGCCCTTGCGATCACTAAGCGCTGCTGCTGTCCGCCTGACAAAACATGGGCAGATTCAAACAGGCGATCTTTTACCTCATCCCACAATGCGGCTTGCTTTAATGCCCCTTCGACGGCATCGTCTAAGTGTCGGCGAACCTTCACCCCTTGAAGCTTAAGCCCGTAACACACGTTTTCATAAATGCTCATAGGAAACGGATTGGGGCGCTGAAATACCATACCTACATTGGTTCTAAGGCGAGACACATTGACCTTACGGCTATTTATATTTCGGCCGTTTATGATGATCTCTCCCTTGTATTTACAGCCGTCATACAAGTCGTTAAGGCGGTTGAAGCAACTTATAAGCGTTGATTTTCCGCAACCACTTTGGCCAATTAACGCGGTAATTTTGTTTTTGGGTATTCGCATGCTGATATCATTTAACACATGCTTACTACCAAACCATAAGTTGAGGTTTTTAACCTCTACAGCGGATTGTGCTTCACTAATCTCATTCACGTTTAGCGTATTGTGTTCAAACAACTTCAACATGTTATAGAACCTGTATTATCCTTTGATATAGCGTTTGCGCAGGCGTGCTCTAAGTACTACTGCCAGTATGTTTAATACAAAGACCACGACGAGTAAAAGTAAGCAGGCAGCAAACATCATACTTGCACTTTTCCCGTCGGTTTGGCTATGGAAAGCACCGTCATAAATCAGCACGCCCAAATGCATAAACTGTCTATCAAGGTGAAGATAGGGAAATTCACCGTCTATGGGCAGCGTTGGCGCAAACTTAACCGCGCCAACAAGCATGAGAGGGGCAACTTCTCCTGCCGCCCTTGCAATAGCTAAAATGACGCCAGTCATAATACCAGGAGACGCAATAGGTAAAACGGTACGCACTATGGTTTCAATTTTGGTTGCACCCAATGCGTAGCTGCCCGCTTTCAACCCTTCTGGCACACGGCGCAAGCCTTCTTCTGTAGCAACAATGACAACGGGCAAAGTCAAAATTGCCATGGTCAACGCCGCCCAAAATACACCTGGACTGCCCATGGTTGGCGCAGGCAGTGTTTCGCTAAACAATAGCTCATCAATACTGCCACCTAGGGTATAAACGAAGAAACCAAGCCCGAAAACACCGTAGACTATCGAAGGTACCCCAGCCATATTGCTTACGCTTACACGAATAGTGGTGGTTAGCGCGTTATTGGGCGCATATTCACTTAGGTAAATAGCGGCTAGCACACCAAAAGGCGTGACAATTATGGTCATTAAAAAGACCATGAGGACAGTGCCAAATAGGGCTGGGAATACGCCACCTGAAGTATTGGCTTGCTTGGGGGAATCGGAAAGAAACACGCCAATTTCTGAAAACACTACCTGCCATTTTTCGAACGTACTTAAACGGCTTACAAAATCCACGCCTTGAATACTTGAAATGGGGATAACAAATGGTGCGCCATCTGCAAAACTGACCAGCAAGGTATATTCAGCACGTTTACCTTCCAGCGCCTCTACTCGTTTCTGGTATTCGTTAAATGAAGCAACTAAGCGCTCTCTTGCTGGCGCATCTTCAGAAACATTGCGTTTATCAAACTGGGACAGCGCTTCGTGAATAGGCGCAAGGTGGCGAGTATTGAGTGCTTCAATTTGCGCACTAATTTGTGCTACTTCTTCTATTACAGTATCAATATTATCTAGGGTTTGAGGCGCCTCAGACGGTACAACGATATATTCAGGCACGGCTAAAATACGCCGACCATCTATCAGCTTTATTTCTGCGCTCTCTTTCGCAAGTCGCGTATCTTTTACTTGTTCGCGGGATAACTGAATTTGAAAACCATAAGGATGCTGAGCATCCGAATACTTGAGGGTAATATCATTTTTTGATGGCTCATCAAAGAGGTTCGCAAGCACTGAAAACGTGGTGCCGTCTTGAAATTTGCCCTTTACAGTATAGATAGGTTCTGGCCAAAAATAAGCTGTACCGCGAAAACTAATCAGTATAAGTACACTCACAAGCGCGATCAGTAAAAGACTTGTGAAAAAGGCGGTTAAGCTAATGACTAGCGATTGGCGTTGTACCGGATTTAATCCAAAAGATGCTCGATTAGCCATAGTATGCCTTTCTTCTTATACGCTGTCGCATTAGCTCTGCTATGGTGTTTACTATGAAGGTAAACACAAACAATATGCACGCAGTGAAGAATAAGATTTGGTAGTGTGCTGATGACACATCAGCCTCAGGAAGTTCGATTGCCAAGTTAGCAGTAAGTGCTCGCAAACCTTCAATAAGCCCCCAACTGGAGATCGGCGTATTTCCCGTTACCATAAGCACTATCATAGTTTCGCCAAACGCTCGTCCAAAGCCTAACATTATCGCGGCAACAATACCTGGTAGAGCAACATGTAATACTACATATAGCAAAGTTTGTAGCCGGGTTGCTCCCAATGCGAATGAAGCGTGCTTCAAGTCATTGGGTACGCCATTTATTGCATCTTCAGCCAGCGAGTAAATACTCGGTGAAATGGCTACCCCTAAAGCTAATGCTACCACAATGGTCGTTTTTCCAATAGGACTATCAGATTCTGCCGCAAGCAACGTAAACCCATCAACGCCCATCAACGAGAAGATAAGCGATGGCGCATATTCCACACTGACAAACCCCAAAAGAAATACGCCGCCAACCGCAAAGAACAGCTCTGCGCCATGCCTTAATTTCTTGGGTAAATGTTCCGCTACGGGGCGCTGCACTAGAGCGACTGCGATAAGTACAAAAGGAATAACAATAAGAAAAAAGGCAAAAGAGAATAAAAACTGCTCAGCCCTTGGCGATAGCCAAATGGCGGCGATAAAACCGATAAGAACACTGGGAATAGCTTCAAGTAGTTCAATGACGGGTTTAACGATATTGCGCAATCGGCTTTTAGCGAAAAACGCGGTGTAAATTGCAGCACCGATAGCGACCGGTATTGCAATAAGTAGCGCCAAAAGAGACGCTTTGATACTGCCTATTAAAAGCGGAGTTAAGCTGAATTTTGCCTCTTGAAAGTCAGAAGCACTTGTAGTTTGCCATACGGTTTCTTCCGTCTCATATCCCTCATAGTGTTGAGGTTCGAACAGCGATGCCCACGTGGTAATACCGCTTAAATGCTTGCCCTCCCACACCGACAATGTATTGTCAGAGAAGCTGTAAAGCTTATTTCCATACCAATTGATATTCTCAGCGGTACGTTCAATTTGCTGTGAAGCCACAACATCGCCAGACACCCGATTTACCAAGAGTACACGCGCTTTATCAGTTAGCACCGCCACCAAGTTCATACTGGCATGCTCGGCCACAGCTTTGACTTTCTCGCCATCAAGCACTACTTGGTAGGTTTGCTCAAAGGTGAGACCTTTTTCGCTTTTACTGAGCACCCAGCGGGTCAATGTTTGATTTTTTGAACTCATTAAGAAAAAGGTGCGATCTTTAGCTAGGGGAAAAATAATTTTTTCATCTAATGACTCGGAAATGTCTCCCGCTATGGGAAGTAGCAACGTCTCTTTATCATTTAGTTTATTGAGGTAAAGGGCGTCATCTACTTGAAGCAGTACACTCTCGCTGCCGGGCAGCAGTACAAGCCTGTCTACATTGTGAAAACGTTTATCTACCACCTGCGTAGGACGATGCCGATTTACCCAACGAATGAAAAAGCTGTCACCTTGAGCAATAGAAGCTACAGCCCATTTAGAGGATAGTGCCATATCCCAGCTACTGCGGTTATCCCACTCGCTTTTAGGGAGCGCAAACGTAATATTACTAGACATAACTGCTTGCGGGCTGTTGGCGGCAATATCAACTCCGTTACTGCCCGCCAAATTAAAAGACCTTACCGGTAAAACCCGTACCTGCGCATTGGGAGAAACGTCGACAATATAATTTTCCCCCATCACACTGTGAGCAGACAATTTATGCTCGCATGGACGAATATACTCGTGATTATTTATCAGGTCATTGCCACTTAGCAATTTGAGTCCTACTCGACAGCCTGACTTTCTTACCACCAAAGGCTGACTATTTTTTATATCGCCTGCGCTGATAATCTTTTCATCATCCGACGTTTTAACGCTTAACAGATGATGTAAGCTGGGGGTGTAAGCTAAAGGGAGAGCTTGGCTTATTAGATGGGTAATAAGAATAACCAGGGTCAACAACACAAGGCCACCAAAGCCCGTCACTGCATAGCGTGACCAATTATCTCTGCGCTGGCGTTTTCTGTTTGTGCTGTTGCTGTCGAAAGTCATGGGGCTGTTTAGTAGTTCTTATTTTCGAAATTCTTCTTTTTAAAGAAGAATAACCCTAAATTGCACTGGTGAGCAGTGTAAGTTTTGTTATGCTAATAGCAAGTGAAAGTTTATGGCATTACCTTCGCGCAACCTACTCTGCGCCTATGGTATTACCCAACAGGAAGACGATCAAAGTTTTTCTCTACACGCCCAATAAGGAGCACCGTATGCAATCATTGGTTATCAGCATCATGGGTAAAGACAAGCCGGGGCTAGTGGATGCATTAGCAAAATGTGTTTACAAGCATGAAGGCAACTGGCAAGGGTCAAGCTTTGCGCATATGGCGGGTATGTTCACCGGTTTCGTAGAAGTACATGTTGCCGATGAAAATAAGCAAGGTTTAATAGAATCCCTAGACGCCATCAAAGACTTGTCTGTTCAATCTGTTGCTGTTGCAAGCAATGTAAATAACAACACAACTAAGCTAACCGTTGATGTAATGGGTAATGACAAGACAGGTATTGTTCAGGAGCTAACATCCGTACTTAACCAGTTTAACTTGAATATTCTCACTTTTGCTTCCCATTGTGAGAGCGCGCCCAACTGGGGCAGCCTGATTTTTAAAGCCAAAGCTGAAATAGCGGTAACGGAAGACTTCGACGACGGTGCATTACAAGATGCACTGGAGTCATTAGCCAACGATTTAGTCGTAGATATTACCGCAACGCGATAAAAATAGGGGTATGAGTGCGTGAGGGGCTATCGCAGTGTCTCAATATCATGCCCTTAGTATTAAAAGGTAACGGAATCACCACAACGTATTATATAGGCTTTAGTGCCAAAGTACGTGTTGTCACAGTAGTGTCATTGACTGCTGGCAGTCTTTGACCATTTTTATGAACGTGAATTGAGACATTATGGATAACGACGTTTTATATTATCCCAAAGAGCTAAGCTGGCTATCGTTTAACGAGCGCGTATTGCAAGAAGCTGCGGATAAAAATAACCCTGCAATAGAACGCATTCGCTTTCTTGGTATTTATTCTAATAACCTTGATGAGTTTTATCGGGTACGCGCGGCAGATGTTAAACGCCTTATTACTATTGCGCAAAACGATGGTAACGAAGAAGAAGCAGAGCGCCTTACCGAACTTATGGCGCAGATACAAAAGAAGGTGGTACAGCTTTCTGAAAAGTTTGACCAGATTCACAAAGACGTCGTCAAAACCCTTGCTCGCTACAACATCCATATCCTGCGTAAAGATGACTTAGACGATTATCAAAAGCAGTGGGTACGCAATTATTTTATCAACAAGGCACTGCGTCATATTGCGCCTATTCTTATCGATAAGAAAACGGATCTACTAAGCCGCTTAAACGGTAATTCTGTTTATTTGTACGTTGCGCTACGTAGAAAAGAACGTAACCCTAAGTTCGCCGTTATTCAAGTTCCCACTTCTGAAATGTCGCGTTTCATGCTAATCCCACCGCAAAAGAGTCGTAAGAAAAAGAGCATCGTTATGCTCGATGACATGATTCAGCTTTGCATTGAAGATATCTTCCGTGGTTTTGTGAAATTTGACGAAATTGAAGCTTTCTCATTTAAAATGACCCGCGACGCGGAATACTCGATTAATGAAGAAATTGACGAAAGTTTTGTTGAGAAAATGTCAGAAAGTATGAAGCAGCGTCTTATTGCTGAGCCAGTACGCGTTATCTACGACACCGACATGCCAGAAGATATGCAGACAGATCTTCGAAAGCGCCTGAAAATTACTAAGCTCGATACCATGCACGCTGCTGGGCACTATCGCAATTTTAAAGACTTCATAGGTTTTCCTAATGTAGGGCGGGATTACCTAGAGCACGCCCCGCTTCCCGCTATAGACAGCAAGGCATTTTCTAAACACAACACAGTATTCGATGCGATAACCGCACGGGATATTCTGTTGTATTATCCGTATCACCGCTTCCTTCACTTTACTGAGTTCGTGCGTCAAGCCGCTTTCGACCCGAATGTGAAGTCCATACGCATAAATATTTATCGGGTAGCGAGTAACTCTCGAATAATAAACTCGCTAATTGATGCGGTAGACAATGGTAAAAAAGTAACGGTAGTCGTAGAGCTTCGAGCGCGTTTTGACGAAGAAGCAAACATTGAATGGTCTAAGCGCATGACAGATGCGGGCATTCGTGTAGTGCTTGGTGTGCCCACCCTAAAAATCCACTCTAAGCTGTGTATTGTGACCCGCGAAGAACGGGGTAGTTTGGTGAACTATGCCCATTTCGGTACGGGTAATTTCAACGAAAAAACTGCGAAAATTTATACCGATTACAGCTTATTCACACGCAATCAAGAGTTGGCCGATGAAGGAGTAGCGGTATTTGATCTTATTCAATACCCTTACAGACGCTATAAATTCCAGCACCTACAAATATCGCCTTTAAATGCCAGAACCAAAATTCAGTCGTTAATTCGTCAAGAAATCCAGCACCTGAACCAGGGCCAAGATGCGCAAATCACCTTTAAGATTAACAACCTCGTTGATAAAGAACTTATTGATGATTTATATCGTGCGAGCCAGGCCGGGGTTAAGATCCGCGGTATTGTGCGCGGTATGTGCTCACTTAACCCCGGAATAAAAGGGATAAGCGAAAATATCGAAATCATCTCTATTGTTGATAGGTTCCTTGAACACCCTCGCGTGATGATTTTTGAAGGCGGCGGTGAGAGAAAAGTGTATATCTCATCTGCTGACTGGATGACCCGAAACATGGATAACCGCATAGAAGTAGGCTGCCCGGTTTATGATAAAGGTCTTCAACAGCGTATTGTTGATATAATGGAGCTTCAATTTAAAGATACCCTGAAAGCTCGAGTGATTGACAAGGATCAGAGCAACAAGTACGTTCGCAGGGGAAATCGTAAAAAACTTCGCTCGCAAATAGAAATATACGACTATTTGAAGAAACTAGAAGACACTATGTAGGATAGAAAATTAATACATGACCCAGCACGAATCAGTTTTTAATGACGTGGAAACCCGCGAAGTCAGTAAAGTCGCAGCACTCGATATTGGCTCGAACAGTTTTCACTTAGTAGTAGCACGAATTGTTGCTGGATCTGTGCAAATTCTGCATAGAGTTAAACAAAAAGTTCGCTTGGCCGAAGGGCTCAACGAAGAAGATATTTTGTCTGGTGAGGCAATGGAGCGCGGGCTCGCTATGCTTAAAGTAGTAGCGGAAAGCCTGAAAGGCTTTGAGCCTGATTCGGTCAGAATCGTTGCCACTCACACCCTACGTAAAGCTCGTAACGCGCGAGACTTTATTCGCGCAGCAAAAGACATCCTTCCCTACCCTATAGAAGTTATTTCTGGCGTCGAAGAAGCGCGTCTAATTTACTCCGGCGTAGCCCATACTAATCATGCAGACGGTCAACAACTGGTGGTTGATATAGGCGGTGGCTCAACGGAATTTGTTATTGGAGAAGGGTTTACCCCTTTGCTTTGCCGCAGCCTTCAAATGGGGTGTGTTAGCTATACTAAACGCTTTTTCCCCGACGGAGAGCTAAAGCCTAAAGCCTTCAACCGCGCTATAACCGCTGCGCAGCAAGAGCTTGAGTTAATCGACAATAAGTACCGCAGACTTGGCTGGGTCCAATGTATCGGTACGTCAGGGACCATTCGCTCGCTGTTCACGCTTTGCCAGCAAGACAGACCGAATGGCCATGATATTCCGGTAACACTTAAAAGTTTGCGTAATTTGATGAAGCAATTCACAAACGCAGGGCATATAGACAAGCTTAGTTACCCAGATTTAAGTGAAGACCGCCGCGTGGTTATCGCAGGTGGTCTCGCTATTCTCATTGCTGTCTTCAAAGCGCTAGAAATTGAAGGGTTGATCTACTCGCCTGCCGCCTTACGCGAGGGTGTACTTTATCAGATGGAAGATGAGCTTCATCACGCTGATATTCGCGGCAGAACTGCAAGTAGTTTGGCAACCCGCTACGACGTAGATACATCCCAAGCCACTATGGTACTTAATACAACCCTTTCACTTTTCAGTGATGCTGAAAAAGAATGGAAACTTAAAGGGCGCGACTTTAAAAGTATGCTCGGTTGGGCTGCTTTACTTCATGAAGTAGGCATGCAAATTAACTCTCGGGGTATTCAAAAACATAGCGCCTATATTCTTGGCAACGTGGACATGCCAGGATTTACCCAGGAACAACAGCTACTGCTCGCTACTTTAGTACGCTTCCATAGAAAGAAAATTCGTACGAATGAATTACCTACTTTCAATTTGTTCGATGGCCAATCAGTAAAATATCTAATAGCCCTATTGCGCTTGGGCGTGTTGCTTAATATCAAACGTCAAGAAGGCTTTTTACCTGAACTTGTGGTGAGCGTAGAAAAAAACGAACTCACTATTACCTTCCCTGACGGCTGGTTAGATGAAAAGCCTATAATTTCTGCAGACTTGCTAAGAGAAAGTCACTATTGGAAGGCGCTTGATCTAAAACTTACGGTTGTACCGGATATCTCGCAGTTACATCCCACTGTAGAATGACAAAAACGTTAGGCTCGAATTATAAAAATGGGGCCTTGAGCCGATTGAATCGGCACAATAGCCCCATCTACTTTATCTCGCTAGACTCGTTTTCCAACGCGTTAATTTAATGACGTATCTTGGGTTTTGGCATTTTCTGAATGCGCGCTGTCGTACTTTTTAAACCACGCTAAAATATTTTCGACTTTACCGATCATTCTAGAAGGCTTAGAGGCAATGCCATGCGGCGAGCCGGGTACTTTTACCAATACACTATCAACCTTTTGAAGTTTCAATGCTTGATAGAACTGCTCAGTTTCAGACATTGGCGTGCGTTTATCTTCTACTCCAGTAATCAACATGGTGGGCGTAGTTACATTGCCTACAAGGGATAATGGCGAGCGCTTCCAATAGTGTTCTACGTTATCCCAAGGCTTGCCCGGGAATTGGAAAGGTATCTGGTACAGACCCGAATCGGCAGTCAATACCTTCGATAACCAATTAATAACGGGTTTTGCAACCACGGCTGCTTTAAAACGGTTTGTAAGTCCAATGGCATAGGCTGATGCAATACCACCTGCTGAGCCACCCGTTATAAATAAACGCTCTGGATCGGCAATGCCTTTTTCAATCAGCGCGTCTACTCCAGACATATGGTCAGCAAAGTCGTATTCAGAGCCATATTTCCCTTGAAGTAGCAGTGCAAAGCGCTCACCATAGCCCGTACTGCCTCTGTGGTTATCATAGAACACCACATAGCCCTCTGCTGCCATACGCTGTAGTTCAGCGGTAAAGACTGGGCCATAAGCGAGATTAGGTCCACCATGGATTTCTAGAATAAGAGGGTATGCCTTTGAACTGTCATAGTTTGGTGGGAGAATGTACCAACCTTGAATTTCTTCGCCATCAATAGACGACTGATAGACTATTTCCCTAACCTCACCTAATTGTTTGTGGCCTAAAACGTCCTCATTTAGTGCGGTAAGCTGACGCTCATTTCGAGTAGTAACAAACAAATCTGCAGGACGGTCTGTACGCCCTTTAGTGTAAGCGACGACATCACCTACCGCATGATAGGTACCAAATACATAAGGTCGCCCCAAAGTAGTGCCGCCAAGTCCACTCGCTACTGTTTCCACTTTGCCCGACAAAGACACTAAGTCGACTTGTGCCAAGCCACGAACCGATTGCTGAAAGTAGATACGTTTGTTGTCTTTCCAATGAAAATTAGACACCGAGTTATCAATGTTTTTTGTTATGTTTCTTTTTTCAGAGCCGTCGCTATTCATCACATACAAATAGCTATTTTTGTACATCACTTTTTCGTCGTCACGGTACGCATAAGCAATATGCTTTCCGTCCGGCGATACAACAGGTGACGATTCTCGCCCTTTGTCCTGCGTCAATTGTTCAATATTGCCCGTCATATCAACAGAAAATATATCTGCTTCAACCGGCTCATACTCCCAGTTATCACTGCGATTGGCAGAGAAATAGATTTTGTCGCTATCAGGAGAGAAACTTAAGCGCCCATTATGGTGGTAGTTCCCTGAGGTAAGCTGTCGTGCTGTGCCTCCCTCAGCAGGAACAATAAAAATATGGGTGTAAGCAGGTTCAAGAATGCCTCGGCCATCGGCTTGATAGCGCGCTTTGGTAATATATTGAAAGCTAGGAGACCACTTTGCACCGTCAGGCTTTTTAGGCATTTTAACGTCTAGCGGCTTTTCCTTGGCATCTACGCTCATAGTGAAAGCAATGTGCTTACCATCTGGCGACCAAGTGATGTTACTTGGGTTTGAGGTGACATTTGTTACGAGTGCCGTTTGCCCTGTATCCATCCAACGCACATACAATTGCGGTTTACCTTCTTCATTGGATAGGTAAGCCAATCGGCTACCGTCTGGTGACCAACGAACAGAGTAGTAACTTTTTTTAGATGACAGTAGTGGGCGATGAGATTTGCCGTCTACAGACGCTAACCAGACGTTCGCTCGACTGCTGTCCGTCATAATGTCGTTTGAACGGCGCACATACGCAACATACTTACTGTCTGGTGACACCTGAACTTCGCTCACGTATTCCAAATTAAAAATATCTTCCGATTTAAAATAGCGTTCAGAGTCGGTAGTAAGAGATTCTCTCTCATTGCTTGCAAGCGCTGTGGCTGGCATAGCTAGCGTGCCTACGCTAAATAGTGCAGCCCATATAGCAAACCGTTTTTTGACTGACGGGTACCTGTGACTTCTCGTAAAAAACATATCTCACCTTAATCTATTTATTCTTATCCGTTCTTTTTATGGGGTGATCACGTTGAAGTGATGCATTTATCGCCTCCATATTACTGAATATATTCGGCCAATAAAGATTAAACGTTGAGCGACATCGCTAGGCGATTAAGCGCAGTAAACAGGGGCGTTGGCTTTAGCCGAATGGTTAGTTGCGTGATAGCGGTAAAATGCTAACTTCTATATAAGGCGTAAAAGGAATACCCATGAATAATCCACACGGCGAGTTTGAATGTAGCGTAAGCGGGCAACTACTGCTCTTCTCAGCGCGCGGTCCGTGGAATGACGAAACCATGAGAAATGGCGTAGTTAAGATGTCTTCTGACATTTCAAAATTCAAGAAGGGAACTAAATGGGCACAAGTAAGCTGTCTTTACGGTGAAAGCCTGATGCCCCCTTCCACCTTTGATATTTTTGTAAAACAAACTCGGGTAAGAAAAACCCGCGGTCTGTCGTTTCTTGCCGTGGTGATATTAGATACCGACATAATGCTCACAACTAAGCATCAGATTTCTCAGTGTTACGACGCTGCCGAGGTCCCTTATGGCTTTTACGATACGATAGAAGATGCTTTGGAAGCGATGACGAATAATGGCTATGATTTTGATAGTGACGATGCTGAGCGCTTTTTTACCAGGTTTGACTTTACTCGCTAAGAAATCAGCAAAACTGAGAACAAATAGAAAGAGCGCCAACGGCGCTCTTACAAAGTATCAGTAAAGGTAGTATGAAAGCGTGTAATTATGCTTTCGACGCTTGGTAAATACCTTCAATTGCAGTATCAAGCGTTGCTTCAAACTCTTCTTGAGATTGCTGTGCAGATACACCTTCGGTTAAAGCGCGAGAGAAGCTCGCGATCATGCCTTGGTTTTCTGTTAGTTTTGCGTTTGCGTCGTCACGGCTGTAGCCGCCAGAAAGTGCAACCACTTTAAGTACGCGAGGGTGATCAACAAGCTCTTTATAAAAGTTAGCTTCAGTTGGTAGTGTTAGCTTAAGCATAACTTCTTCACCTTCGCTAAGAAGATTAAGCTGGGTTAGGATCTCTAATTTAAGTAGCGCTTCAGCTTCTGCTTTTTGAGGGCTGTGAATATCAACTTCTGGCTCGATAATCGGAACAAGGCCAGCAGCTAAAATTTGCTTACCTACTTCAAACTGCTGAGCAACAACATCTTTAATACCTTGATGATTCGCTAGCTTCACCACACTGCGCATCTTAGTGCCAAACACGTCTTGCGCTACCGCTTTAGCTAGCAGTGCATCAAGGCCAGGCATTGGCTTCATTACTTGAACGCCGTTGCTTTCTTCAGCTAGTCCTTTATCTACCTTTAAGAAAGGAATAACACGCTTTTTCTGCCACAGGTAGTGTGCAGTAGACATGCCTTCAATTTCTCTATCAAGGGTGTTTTCAAATAAGATTGCGCCAAGAACGCGTTCGCCGCTAAAAGGGGTGCTGGTGATAATGCGTGTTCGCATTTCGTGAACTAGATTAAACATCTCTTCGTCTGAGCTGTATTCAGATTCTTCGATGCCGTATAAGCGTAACGCTTTAGGTGTACTACCGCCGCTTTGATCTAACGCTGCAATAAAACCGGTTTGTGTTTTCAGTTTATCCAGCATTGCCTGCTGAGCTTGTGATGCCATTGCAACACTCCTTTTGTATATTACTGCCTTAATAGACAGGTGTAGGGTTTATTGTTATACCAGCGCACTTCACTGTTTCGCTGGGATAATCGTTTCCGATTAAATGGTCACGCTCAAAAATGCTGTTACTGAACGTGACACATGTTGGGGCAACTTTGCACTAGGCCTTAGCTATCGAGAGCTTGTATGCGCTGCATTTGCATACAGCGCTTAGGCTTATTTGTTTTTTTCTTCTAGTACTGCTACCGCTGGTAATGTTTTACCTTCCAAGAATTCAAGGAACGCACCACCACCTGTTGAAATATAAGAAACCTTATCGGCAATTCCGTATTTATCAACCGCTGCTAGTGTATCACCACCACCTGCGATTGAGAATGCGTCGCTTGCTGCAATCGCTTCTGAAAGCGCTTTCGTACCTGCACTGAACTGTTCAAATTCAAAAACGCCTACAGGGCCATTCCAAACAATGGTGCCCGCATTCTTAATAATATCTTCTAACGCTTTTGACGAGTCTGGGCCGATATCAAAAATCATATCGTCGTCTGCAACGTCACTGACTACTTTTAGCGTCGCTTCAGTATTCTCATCAAACGCTTTGCCTACTACTACATCAGTCGGCACTGGAATATTACCGCCATTTGCCTGTGCTTCATTCATAAGCTGCGTAGCTTGCTCAGTTAAGTCCATTTCAACCAGCGACTTACCTACATTGTGCCCTTGCGCTGCAATAAAGGTATTGGCGATACCGCCACCTACAATTAACTGGTCAACTTTTTCAGCTAGTGTTTTTAGTACGGTTAGCTTGGTCGATACTTTTGAACCACCAACAATAGCAACCATTGGGCGCTTAGGGTTGTCTAGCGCTTTACCCAGTGCATCTAATTCAGCAGCAAGTAATGGGCCAGCACAGGCTTTTGGTGCGAATTTAGCAACGCCATGAGTAGACGCTTGTGCACGGTGAGCGGTGCCAAAGGCATCCATAACGAAAATATCGCAAAGTGCTGCGTACTGTTTCGCTAACGTTTCGTCGTCCTTCTTTTCGCCGTTGTTAAAACGTACGTTTTCAAGGATAACCAATTCGCCATCTGCAAGCTCAACACCATCTAGGTAGTCTTTTACAAGCTTAACCGGTACGTCTAGAGCGTCGTTGAGATAATCGACAACAGGTTGAAGAGAAAACTCATCGGCTGGCTCGCCTTCAGTAGGACGGCCAAGGTGAGACATCACCATAACTGCTGCACCAGCGTCTAGTGCTGCTTTAATCGTAGGGATTGATGCTTTGATACGCGCATCTGAGGTTACTTTGCCGTCTTTTACCGGCACATTTAAATCTTGTCTAATTAGTACGCGCTGGCCATTTAGGGCCATATCGCTCATGCTTGGAATTGCCATCGTCTTTCCTATGTTAATTCAAATTCAGTAGAGCGTGTTAAAACAAGTGAAACACGCTCAAATTAACTGTGAAAGCTGCGCGGGCTGGTGCTACCAACCCTTGGCAGCATCAATGCTTTATTTTGCGTCGAACATCACTTTAGCGGTATCGAGCATACGGTTTGCAAAACCCCATTCGTTGTCACACCACACCAGTGTTTTTACTAGCTGTTTGTGACTGACTCTTGTTTGTGTGCCATCTACAATACACGAGTGAGGGTCGTGATTGAAATCTACCGACACCAAAGGCTCTTCAGTGTAATCCAAAATGCCCTGTAACCGCCCTGCTTTTGCATTGCGAAGTGCTTGATTCACTTGTTCAATCGTTACCTTAGATTGAAGCGTTACGCTTAAATCCATGGCAGTAACATTGATAGTAGGTACACGTACGGCAATGGCTTCGAACTTACCCGCAAACTTAGGCAGAATACGCTCTATACCGGCAGCAAGGCGTGTATCAACGGGAATAATCGACTGGCTCGCGGCACGGGTTCTGCGCAAATCTTCGTGATAGGCGTCGATAACTTGCTGGTCGTGCATAGACGCGTGAATGGTTGTGATCGTACCACTTTCAACGCCGAACGCAGCGTCTAGCGCTTGGATAACAGGAACAATACAGTTTGTGGTGCAAGAGCCGTTGGAGACTAATTTTTGTTCACTGGTCAACGTGTCTTCGTTGGTTCCGAAAATGACCGTATTGTCTAAATCTGGTGACCCGGGTGACGAGAAAAGCACTTTGCCAGCGCCGGCATCTAAATGTGCTTGCCCCGATGCTCTGTCATCAAACTTGCCAGTACATTCAAGCACAATATCAACGGCTAAGTCTTTCCAGGGTAGGTCTTTAATATCGCTTATCGCGAGCAGCGCTATATCATCGCCTGCGACATTTAGCGTGTTATTTTCTAAGGCCACATCAAAACGGAACCGCCCGTGGGCGGTATCGTATTTAAGTAAATGTGCTATGCCTTCGGGTTTAGCAATGTCGTTAATGGCCACCACGTTAAACTCGTTGTTGCGCCCACTTTCATACAGCGCGCGCAACACGTTACGACCAATACGACCAAACCCATTTATGGCAATATTTACCATAGGCTTATCTATTACCTCTTACAGAGACAGTGCAGCCTCTACTACAGCGTCAGTGGTAATGTTGAAGTGCTTAAACAGGTCGCCAGCAGGTGCAGATTCACCAAAGGTGTCCATCCCCACGATAGCGCCATTAAAGCCAACGTACTTGTACCAGCTATCTTTAGACAGCGCTTCAACCGCTACGCGTTTAACAACGCTAGAAGGCAGTACGCTCTCACGGTAATCAGCAGACTGACGGTCGAATACGTCAGTTGATGGCATAGACACTACGCGAACGGCTTTGCCTTGCTCGCTAAGTTTCGCAGCAGCTTCAACGGCTAGCTGAACCTCAGAACCGGTACCAATAAGAATAAGCTCTGGCGTACCTTCACAGTCTTTAAGTACGTAACCGCCTTTGGCAATGTTAGCCACTTGGTCAGCCGTTCGTTCTTGCTGCGCTAAGCCTTGGCGTGTGAAGATTAGGGTTGTTGGGCCGTCAGTGCGCTCAATAGCAGACTTCCACGACACAGCAGACTCAACCTGATCACAAGGACGCCAGTTATCAAGGTTAGGCGTTGCTCGTAGCGCTACCACCTGCTCTACCGGCTGGTGTGTTGGGCCGTCTTCACCTAGACCAATTGAATCGTGGGTGTAAACGAAAATTGCAGGTTGCTTCATAAGCGCCGCCATACGTACCGCATTTCGTGCATATTCCATAAACATTAGGAAGGTTGCACCGTATGCCTTAAAGCCACCGTGAAGGGCAATACCATTCATCATGGCCGACATACCAAATTCACGTACACCGTAATAAATGTAGTTACCTGATGCATCGTTTGCTTCAACGCCTTTACTGCCTTCCCAAATGGTTAGGTTAGAACCAGCAAGGTCGGCTGAGCCGCCTAAAAGCTCAGGAAGCAACGGACCAAACGCGTTTAAGGCATTTTGCGATGCTTTACGTGAAGCAATGTTTTGTGGGTTAGCTTGAAGTTCAGCAATAATTGCATCTGCTTTGTCGCTGAAATCTACTGGCAACTCGCCATTTACGCGGCGTTTGAATTCTGTTGCAAGCTCTGGATAGGCGGCTTCGTATGCTGCAAAAGCCTCATTCCACGCGCTTTCCGCTTTTGAGCCTTTGTCTTTACCATCCCAGCCCGCGTAAATATCATCTGGAATTTCGAACGCGCCGTGGCTCCAGCCAAGCTTTTCGCGAGTGGCTACAATTTCATCTTCACCTAGCGGTGCGCCGTGACAAGACTCGGTACCTTCTTTATTAGGCGAGCCAAAACCAATAGTGGTTTTACAGCAAATAAGTGTAGGCTGCGCTGTATTCGCCTGCGCCTTTTCAATGGCAGCTTTAACTTGCTCAGCATCGTGACCGTCAACGCCTTCAATCACTTCCCAACCGTAGCTCTTAAAGCGTGCTGGTGTATCGTCAGTGAACCAACCTTCTACTTCGCCATCAATTGAAATGCCGTTGTCATCCCAAAACGCGATAAGCTTACCAAGGCCTAGTGTGCCGGCTAGTGAACATGTCTCGTGTGAGATACCTTCCATCAAGCAGCCGTCGCCTAAGAATGCGTAGGTGTGGTGATCAACAATATTGTGACCGTCACGGTTAAATTGTGCCGCTAGCACTTTCTCGGCAAGTGCCATACCCACAGCATTACTGATACCTTGGCCTAGAGGGCCAGTGGTGGTTTCAACACCTGGCGCATAACCATATTCTGGATGGCCTGGCGTTTTTGAATGCAATTGACGGAAGTTCTTTAACTCTTCAATTGGCAGTTCGTAGCCTGAAAGGTGAAGAAGAGAGTACAACAGCATCGAGCCGTGACCATTTGAAAGCACAAAGCGATCGCGATTAGCCCAAGATGGGTTCGCAGGGTTGTGTGATAAGAAATCACCCCATAATACCTGCGCGATATCAGCCATCCCCATTGGGGCGCCTGGGTGACCAGATTTAGCTTGTTGAACGGCGTCCATGCTTAATGCACGGATAGCATTGGCGAGTTCACGACGAGAGGGCATGTTGTCTCCTGATTTATTTTGTATCTTTTGGTACCATGGTAGTAATTGATGTGAGCACTGGAGAACATCAATTGTCTGCTCTTGCTCTACTTCTAGGCACCTCTTAATGTGGGGCTATTCTTACCCATGCCACCTTTCAGTTCAATGGATTTTCATTGCCATTATCGAAAGTAAATCCAAAAACTTCAAAGAAGCTTATAAAGCCCACGGCATTGCTGATAACGTTTTATATGTCTTTGTCTTTGTTCTACATCGAAATAACCCCAAATATGATCGGGTTATGTCAACTATTCGTAACAAAGAGACTTTTAGACGTCTAGAAGTAAAGACTGGTATTTATAACTTGTTTTAGTACAATATACGACTATTTTGATAATTTAACGCTTACGGAGCATTTATGGCCACGCATTTATTCACATCCGAGTCAGTGTCTGAAGGACATCCGGACAAAATTGCTGATCAGATCTCAGACGCGGTTCTTGACGCTATTTTAGAACAAGATCCTCGCGCTCGGGTGGCCTGCGAAACGTATGTAAAAACCGGTATGGTTTTAGTAGGTGGTGAAGTTACCACTTCTGCATGGGTAGATATTGAAGAGCTTACTCGCAATACAGTAAAAGAAATTGGCTATACGCACTCAGATATGGGCTTTGATGCTGATTCATGTGCCGTATTAAATGCTATTGGCAAACAGTCGCCTGATATTAATCAGGGTGTTGACCGCGCAAGCTTAGAAGAACAAGGCGCAGGCGACCAAGGCCTAATGTTCGGTTACGCTAGCGATGAAACTGACGTACTTATGCCGGCACCTATCACGTACTCTCACCGTCTTGTACAAAAACAAGCGGAAGTACGTAAATCTGGC
>JAXHTT010000055.1:0-21865 GCA_034190055.1 Pseudomonadota bacterium
CCTTTGGGTTATCAAGCCCTGCAATTTCTGCCGGTAGCATCACGTTTTCCAAGGCTGTTAAGCTTTGAACTAACATAAAGCTTTGGAAAATGAAGCCTACTTTATTTCCTCTTAAAATTGCGCGCTCTTCTTCATTCATGCTATGAAGTGCTTCGCCATCTAAGAAAATTTCTCCTTCTGTAACTTGGTCAAGCCCTGCTAACAAGCCCAAAAGGGTTGACTTACCCGAGCCTGACGCGCCGATAATGGCAACGGACTCACCAGACTTGACTTCAAAAGAAATAGGACGAAGGATCTGCAGTGAACCTTCACTCGTATCCACTACTTTGGTTACAGCATTAGCTTTTATCATAAGAGGTCATCAATTCGTGTTTGTTAAATTTCGTTATTTGTTCGCTTTTTTACTTATTCTTTTAATACCCTTTCAAGCGCTATCAGATCAAGCCGAGCAGAGCGACACAAGCGAAAATGCGGTTTTACTCATCCTAGGAGATAGTCTATCCGCGGCTTATGGATTACAGCAACATGAGGGATGGGTCAGTTTGTTACAAAAGATGTGGCAAGACGACAACATTCCGATTGATATTGTAAATGCTGCGGTAAGCGGAGAAACCACTGATGGCGGTTTAGCGCGATTTCCCCGTTTATTAGAGCAACACAACCCTACCCATGTATTGATTGAACTTGGCGGTAATGACGGCCTTCAGGGCCATAATATCGGTAAGATTAGGGATAATTTAGATTCGCTGGTAAGTGTTGCAAAGGAGAGTAACGCCGTAGTGTTTCTGCAAGAAATGCAAATTCCTTCTAATTACGGCAAACGCTACACGCAAATGTTTACTCAGAACTACAATAAAGTAGCGGAAGCTCAGGACGTGCAAAAAATCCCCTTTTTCCTTGAAGAAATAGCGCTAAATAAGGACTTGATGCAAAACGATGGTATTCATCCCAATGCTGAGGCACAGCCTTTGATCGCTAACTTTATGGACAGACACTTAAGAAGTTTAATTCTTGATGCTCAATAATTGTGCTAATCTTATTAAGCGATTTTTTAAATGCGAGGTTTGTTTATGGACGTTTCTTCTGTTAGTTCGTCGCCCGTTTCCACTGTATTAGAGTCGCCACAGCGACCGACTCAACAGGTTGAGCCGCGTAATGTGCAAGAAAGTCGCGAGACTCAGCCTCAAAACGCGCAACAGACTTCAAGTTCTAACGATGGGCGTGTGGGCTCAAGAGTGGATGTATTTGTGTAGCTTTTTTTAAAATAGATGTGTAAAGGACAGACACTTACTAGCCAAAGGGTGTCTGTCCTTTTTCTTATACTTTTTTCCTTTTTAACCTAAGAGTGCTTATCTATTCACTGTTAAACTTAAGTGTTCGTCCATCACCCTTGTCCCACTAGCAAATTTTAGTGTCTGTCCATAACTTCCCTTCTCAACTATTAACTAACTACCGTTCGAAAAATTAACCAGGAAGTCCTTTTTGGAATCAGCTATTTGATAACATCAATAAAACTGTTCCAAAGACCACTTAAATTTAGCGCTGTAAATCTCATAATAATTACAAATAACTATGGGATACGGATATGCCTTTACCTCGTTACAAACAAATCAACACCGATGTTACTCCTTACTACCACTGTATTTCCCGCTGCGTGCGGCAGTCTTATTTGTGTGGTCGTGATTCCCGTACGGGCATAAACTACGAGCATAGAAGAAAATGGATTCAAGACAGGCTTCACAAGCTATCACAGGCTTTTGCTATAGACTTATGCGCTTATGCTGTAATGCATAACCATATTCATGTTGTACTCCATATAGCGAAGGGTAGAGCTGATGGCTGGACTATGGATGAAGTATTGCTCAGGTGGAGAATGTTTTACAAATGCCCTCCCCTAGTACAGCGTTATCTAGAAAACTTTGATTCAGTAACAGCAGAAGAGCGAGAAGAATTGAAGTCGCTATCCGGCATATATCGCGAGAGGCTTCAAAGCATAAGCTGGTTTATGCGCTTGTTAAATGAATACATAGCTCGCAAAGCTAATAAGGAAGATGAGTGTACAGGCTATTTCTGGGAAAGAAGGTTTAGATCTCAAGCAATATTAGATGAAAAAGCGCTAGCAAGCGTAATGGCTTATGTTGATTTGAACCCGATCAGGGCAAAAATAGCGAAGACACTCCACAATTCCCATTACACTAGTATTCAATATCGCTTAAATGCTAAGCGCTCAAACAAGGTACCTAAGTTTTTGATGCCCTTTAACGACAGTAAGAAAAAGCTAGCTGAGAGTTTGCCCTTCGCCTTTTCAGATTACTTGCAACTTATTACTGATACGTTGAGCGCAGAGCGAAATAGCAACGCCTGTAGAATACCAAAACTCCCTAACAAGTTGCTCGATAAACTTGGAATGACAAAAGAAAACTGGCAATTAGTGACTAGTAACTTTGAAACCTTATTTACCGGACCTGTTGGCTGCCCAGAAATGATGGAGAGTTTTGCTAAGTGTTGTCAAAGAGCATGTCGCCCCAACGTTTCCAATGCTCAGAAATACTTATCTTGAGCTGATTAAGCGCCTACATTATTTATCTAAATATCAGCCTGGCGAGCAAGCACATCAACGATGTCTTGAGAGTTCGTCAGACGTCTGATGTCATTAAATAGTATTTCAGCTTCTGGGTATTGTCTCTTTAGGTAACCGCACCACTGTTTTATGCGATTAGGGTAATATTTTCCCTTATCACCGAATATTTCGTAGCCAGAATATTGTATTAGTAACGCTGCAAGTTCAGACCAGGGCATAGGTGCTTTACCTTCTTTGATACTCAACGCCAAATTGGGCATTGCTAAGGCCCCTCTCCCAATCATCAAATTAGTGCATTCCGACTGGTTCTGACAGCGTTTGGCGTCTTCAGCATTCCAAATTTCGCCATTTGCTACAATGGGAATATCAGTGTTCTGCTTAATCTTCGCTATCCACTCCCAGTAAGCCGGTGGCTTATAGCCTTCGGTTTTTGTTCTTGCGTGAACAACGAGTTCAGAGGCACCTGCTTCAGTGATAGCAATAGCATTGTCGATAGCTAAAGACTTATCTTCGAAACCCAGCCTGATTTTGGCTGAAACCGGGATATCAGTAGGAACGGCCTCCCTGACAGCCTTCACAATATCGTAAAGGGTTTGCGTCTCCTTTAATAATACTGCCCCGCCCTTACTTTTGTTGACTGTCTTAGCAGGGCAACCAAAGTTCAGATCAACACCTGGAGAACCCAGTTCTATTGCAGTTTGGGCATTTTCTGCAAGCCACTGTGGATGTTGCCCTAGCAATTGGACTCTTACTGGGACGCCTGAAGGTGTTTTGCCGCCATTGTGTAGCTCAGGGCAAAGTCTGTAAAACGTTTTCTTCGGCAGTTTTTGATCAACAACCCTTACAAACTCAGTAACACACTGGTCGAAACCACCCACACGAGTGAGCATATCTCTCATAAGGTGATCGACAACACCCTCCATAGGGGCAAGCATTACTTTCATTACAAACGTCTCACGTTAATAGAACACAAAATTGGCGCGGGAGTTTAGCAAAAAGCGTTAATTTCAGCCAGGATTTGGGGCTCAATTTATCAACTTTGCGACTGTCCGCTTTAATCGACTAACAGTATTGCTGAATGGTATTGTACTAATGATGAGTAAGTGTCTGTCCGCGAAGCTATCAGAGGCGTGTGGGCTTTCGAATAAAGTGCTGATTTAAAATTTGAGTGTCTGTCCACTAAAAAAAGAATCGTTGTTACGCGGGTCATTGCTGGGGTTACAACGTCAAATTTCACCCTATTATCATCACTTTACTGGGTAGTAGTATCCTTCTCTATACTCTCTAGACGAGCAAAAACGGCCAGCTTTTGGTCATCGGTGTATGTCCGCCATTTTACGATTTCATCAATAGTGCGTTTGCATCCGACGCAAATTTCATCTTCATTCAATTTACACAAAGCGATACACGGAGATGTTGGGTTCATAAAGCTTCTGTCTTATCTAAACCTTCTTTTTTAGTTTGTGCATGCGAAGCAGCAATAGCGGCCATTGTGTTTTCCGACAGCTCTTTATTTGACCATAGACAAACATGGCAGCCAAAACGCGATTCCAGATATGAAGAAAACTCACTGTCTGTCCCACATTCATATCGCACTAAGTTTTGTTTTTTGCCGTCGTAAATAACCGCAGAATAAGTAAACACAAAAAGCCTCCCTTGAAAGAGGCTTAAATATACATCTAGACGTCTAAACGTTCAAGCGTCTATTTTGAATAATCGAGTGCTGCACAGATTGCGGCTACCTGAGCATCGTTACAATTTTCAGGTGTCGCGTTATCGCTATCAGGGTAAACTTCAGTTGTTGTAACGTATTTGGCATCTGTCATACCGCCACATAGGTGCAGAGCCTTTTTGTCGTAGCAAATTACACCTTCACTCACCACATCTGCTCCAATAATCTTGCCGTTCTCATCGGCTGGAGCGATGTGAGTTACTTTCTTCACCGCATCGATTACAGCTTTTTGAAACTCAATTTGAGGATTTGGCGTGTTTGCAACCGTATAGAAACCGTCTGGAATATTCCAATTATCATGGGTAACACCATCCCGTGCGGCAAGCGCTGGTCTGAATTCAGTGTTATCTGTATCGGTTGTTTCGTGTAAATCGATATGAAGCGTTAACGACAACGCTAGGTCAGACACTAGCTCCATAAGCTGAGCGGATTCTGGTGCCGGAGAGTCGCTATAAAACGAACGATTTGGATCGAGCGCCATTGGATTCCATCGATTTATCGTCTCGTAACCCCAGGGGCTGACACATGGCACCACAATTATATTTACTTGCTCCGCGTACTGAGCCAGCTTTGTTTCAATAAATTGAAGCGCTCCTTGCACACCACTGGTTTCGTAGCCATGAACTCCACCCGTAACGAGTGCAGACGGCTTTTTAGCGTCAAAACTCTTGGGTACGACAACATAGAGTGGGTAACGCGCTGTATCGTAAGGAAGTGCGCCATACTGCTTTAACTCAAAGCCTTCAGGGATAATGTTGAAGAGTTTATTAAGTACTTCTTCCTGATAACTTCTTTTCACAGTCTGGTGTGCTTTCCATTGGGCTTTTTCTTCTTCGCCCCACGCCTCACCAGGAGCTCCAATTGGATAATTCTGCATATAACACCTCTTTTGTATTTATTAGATCATAACAGTTCAACAAGCTCACGTATCTATCTCACAAAAGTTTCTTAAACGGCTGTGACATAAGTTCTTTACGCATTGAACCTCTGAAAAGTACTTGCGCGAAGGCGTTGACGCCTCTTTAGTAAAAATTGTAAATTCCGATGAAAATTATCGGTGTGTGTCTAAGTGGATGGTTTAAAGATGGAAAGAAGAGTGTCTGTCCACTGAAGCTTTCTGAAGATGGCTTAGCATTTATTTGCTTACAGATTTAATTGTAGTGTCTGTCCACAGAGTTTTAAGCCAGAAACAAAAAAACCAGCCGGATGGCTGGTTTTTTTTAAGTGGCGTCCCCTAGGGGATTCGAACCCCTGTTACCGCCGTGAAAGGGCGGTGTCCTAGGCCTCTAGACGAAGGGGACTGAAAATATTCTTTCGAAAGCTCCGCTTTCGAGATTTTCAGTAAGGCGAAGTGAGCCAGCAAACTGAGCGACCTTTCCTTACTGAAACTTTCAGTCAGAAGTTGAATTATCAACTCCAGCCTATTTCACAGTTTTAATCGACTGTGACGCGATAAAATGGCGTCCCCTAGGGGATTCGAACCCCTGTTACCGCCGTGAAAGGGCGGTGTCCTAGGCCTCTAGACGAAGGGGACTGAAAATATTCTTTCGAAAGCTCCGCTTTCGAGATTTTCAGTAAGGCGAAGTGAGCCAGCAAACTGAGCGACCTTTCCTTACTGAAACTTTCAGTCAGAAGTTGAATTATCAACTCCAGCCTATTTCACAGTTTTAATCGACTGTGACGCGATAAAATGGCGTCCCCTAGGGGATTCGAACCCCTGTTACCGCCGTGAAAGGGCGGTGTCCTAGGCCTCTAGACGAAGGGGACTGAATTCTTTCTCGAAACGAAAGTTTCGAACTTTCAGTCCGAAGTTGCCTTAACAACTTCAGCCTATATCAAACCACAACTCGATGTGACTTGGTGGAGCCAGGCGGGATCGAACCGCCGACCTCCTGCATGCCATGCAGGCGCTCTCCCAGCTGAGCTATGGCCCCATCATGGTACCAGTCATTTTGTGTGACTGTTCCGTGACAGCGGGGCGCATTCTAGGCATCCCCCTCTGTCATGTCAACGCTTTTTTTATGAATTTTCTCTGTTTGCTATAAAAGTAAGCGCTTTGTCGATTCTCTCGCCAATTTTCTCTTTTGAGATAAGATTCAACGTGATATCTAGGGACGGTGAATTACCCCCACCTGTTACAGCTACACGCAGCGGCATGCCTACTTTACCCATACCTACTTCCAGTTCTTCAGCCGTACTATTAATAGCAGCTTGAATATTTTCTGGGTTCCAGTCTTCAATGGCCATTAATTTATCTTTAGCAAGCTCTAACGGACCTCGAGCGACTGGGCGAAGGTGTTTTTTCGCTGCGTTCGCATCGAAATCTTCATAGTCTTGATAAAAGTATGTAGAAATCTCTGCTAACTCTTTAAGCGTTTTAACTCTATCCGCTTGAATAGCAATAATAGATTCAAGCGCTGGACCTGTTGTTAAATCAACATTTAACTGTTCGAAATGCCATTTAGCATGTGAAGCAACCTCGCTTGCTGGCAATGTCTTTATGTAATGCTGATTTAACCAGATTAGCTTTTCTGTATTAAATGCCGACGCAGACTGCCCTATTGCATCCAAACTAAATTTCTCAATCATCTCGTCGACAGAGAAAACTTCTTGGTCGCCGTGAGACCAGCCCAACCTAACAAGATAGTTAAGTACCGCTTGAGGTAGGAAGCCGTCATCACGATACTGCATTACACTTACTGCACCATGTCGCTTTGATAACTTTTTGCCGTCATCACCCAAGATCATAGAAACGTGAGCGTACTCTGGAACTGGCGCATTAAGGGCTTCAAGTATATTGATTTGGCGTGGCGTGTTGTTTATATGGTCTTCACCACGCACTACATGGGTGATCCCCATGTCCCAATCATCTACAACTACACAGAAGTTATAGGTAGGCGTGCCATCAGTGCGCTGAATAATGAGATCGTCTAGCTCAGTATTACTTATTTCAATTTTTCCACGCACGTGATCATTAATAACCACTTTGCCTTTTAAAGGATTTTTGAAGCGAATAACAAACGGCTCGCCTTCAGGGTGGTCCGTTCTTTCTCTCCATGTGCCAGGATAGCGAGGCTTTTCACCGCGCTCTTTTTGCGCTTCACGAATTGCATCTAGCTCTTCAGAGCTCATAAAGCATTTATACGCTTTACCTTCATCCAAAAGCTGCTGGATAAGTTCTTTATATCTATCAAAACGCTCAGTTTGATAGATAGGGCCTGTGTCCCAAGTTAAACCTAACCATTGCATACCATCTAAAATAGCCTGCTTAGCTTCTTCAGTTGAACGCTCGATATCCGTATCTTCAATACGAAGAACAAACTCACCGCCTTTGCTTTTCGCAAGAAGCCAAGAATAAAGCGCAGTTCGTGCGCCACCAACGTGAAGATAGCCTGTTGGGCTGGGTGCAAATCGTGTAACAACCGACATGGTCACTCTCTATTGTTAATAGTATTTCTAAAGATGCGCGCATTCTACCAGTCTCCGCGCGACTTCAAAAGTAAGTTGAGAATAGATGGAGAAGAAAGTGGACAGACACTTATTTTCCTTAATTAATTCTTCAACAGCTTTTTTAACTAATATGGGACACAGCTAATGACCATCTAATGCTCTAAAAGCAGAAAACGGACAGACACTTTTTTTGTTTAAAGGTGGGGGTATAATGAGCAAAGTCTGAATGCTTTAGGCCTTGGTCGCATTTAGTTCTAGATTAATAAGTGTCTGTCCAATTTAAATTATGCAATTTTAATTATGAGTGTGTGTCCGATTTAAATTCTTGCATAGAAGTGTATGTCGACTTTAAGTGGAACTAAATAAGGGTACCTTTGCACACACATCCAAATAAGTGTCTGTCCACTTTGAGTGCACTTTGAGTGCTCAAAAACGCTGCTCTTTTCATCAATTTAGTTAAGATGCGGTCAGAGTGGCTAAATTTCGGGCATACAGTCATTTTTCTTTAATTTTATTGTTGACACTAACGGAACCGACTCTATAATACCGCCCCACTTGCTTAGGCAAGGTTTTAAAAAATATGGACGCTTAGCTCAGTTGGGAGAGCATCGCCCTTACAAGGCGAGGGTCACTGGTTCAAGCCCAGTAGCGTCCACCACTTCTTCACAGTGGCTAAACAGTGAAATCAAAATACGGACGCTTAGCTCAGTTGGGAGAGCATCGCCCTTACAAGGCGAGGGTCACTGGTTCAAGCCCAGTAGCGTCCACCACTTCCTCACAGTGGCTAATCAGTGAAATCCAAATACGGACGCTTAGCTCAGTTGGGAGAGCATCGCCCTTACAAGGCGAGGGTCACTGGTTCAAGCCCAGTAGCGTCCACCACTTCCTCACAGTGGCTAAACAGTGGAATCAAAATACGGACGCTTAGCTCAGTTGGGAGAGCATCGCCCTTACAAGGCGAGGGTCACTGGTTCAAGCCCAGTAGCGTCCACCATCTTCTTTTAATATTCTTCGAAATCAACGTATCAAAGCCTTAGAAACTGACAGTACCAGTTTATCTTCATCTAGATAGTGAAAAAGCAATTTACATTCTAAACAAAATCAGTCACTTCTAAAAAACACTACGTCAGCAATGCTGTCACTTACCACTTAGCTTTGCCAAATATTGCACCTCCCAAGCCAAAGATTGCATCTCCCAAAGTCGTACCAGTCACTTAACCACCCTATTCACCACAAATTTCTACTGTCTATATTCACTACGAATCACCTCAACTATGCGATAGTCTCACTGACGAGCTATACTTTAGAAATAATTATCGTGGTATGGTGAAATCCATAACGTCCTAAAGGCTACCCTTTAATGAAGCTCCACTTAGCTAGAAATACTAAGTTGTTAATTGCCGAAGATCAGGTGCTGGCAAAAAGCCACATGCACTATGCCCTTGAGCAACTAGGTTTCCGCAATATGGACTATGTTGATAGGCCCTCTCATGCACTATCAGCGCTACAAGAACACACTTATGACGCCATCATTTGCTCCTATAACTTACGTTCAGAACAAGGCGGTTATTTTTTACTAGAGCAACTCAATGAGTCTCACTCACTGCCGCTCACCAGCGCATTTATTTTCACTAGCGCAGACACTTCAGCAGATATTGTTCACGCGATTATCGAGTTACAGCCAGATGAATTCATTGCCAAGCCATTTTCCGTTAACGAATTAGACCGTCGACTTTCCCGCGTTTTAGCAAGAAAAAAAGCCTTTAAAAATGTTTATTCATTCATGGACAAACAGGACTATGAAAAGGCCCTAGCTGAGGTTGAGTATTTCTTATTGCAACCCGAGAACGCTGAACACTTTCCTTTAGCAATGAAGATCAAAGGAGATTTGTTTCTTATCACCGAGAGGTTTCAGGAAGCTATCCCTTTCTTTGAATCAATAATAAACATTCAAGATTTTAGCTGGGCCAAAATGGGGATAGCAAAAAGCTTGCTAGCGCTTAATGAGCTTGATGATGCAGAAAGAGAAATTATCCAACTGGCAATGCGCCCCGATTCTGCATTAGAAGCATACGACTTGCTCGCCAAACTGCAGATTAAGCAATCAGCGTTTGATGATGCACTTGAATGTACTACGCTTGCATGCAATATTTCTCCACAGAATATTCCTCGACATCAGATGGCGATAAACCTTGCTCGCATCACACACGACTATGAAAGCCAGTTTAATAGTGCGAAGAAAGTTGTACGCTATGCAAGGAACTCTATCTACGATAAACCAGATATTTATCTAACAGCAGCAAGAGCCGGTGTTGATTTTGCGATGACGTCTGAGCCAGAATATGTAAACAGCGTTGTTAAACAAACCAATGAATATTTACGTCAGTTGAAAAGAGCTCACCCCAAAGCAGCGGTAAGTGATGAATTAACAGTGATCGATGCCCGACTTCACTACTTAAAGGATGACACAGTAAAAGCCCAAATGCTGCTGTCAGATTTTCACACAGACCACGCTCAACATCACTCCACGGAAGCATTACTTGATAGAGCCAAGGCGCTTCATGAGGTTGGACTTAAAAAAGAGTCTATTGCAATCTTAGATGCAATTTCTTCAAGGCAGGAAGAAAGCGCTGATGAGTTAAATCTAATGGCAACGTACTTAAAGCAGGAAAAAGAAGAAAAAGAAACGATTACGCTAAGCCCTAAAACCCTCAACAACACGGCTGTCGCCCAGTATAAACGAGGCAATCTGGAGCAATCTTATACGACCTTTGCTCAAGCATTTCGGGTTATGCCTAAAAATCCCTCAATTGCACTAAACTATCTTCAAGCCATTATTAGAGCGAGAAAGGCAAACGCGCCTATGCTTTCTGACACTGTGGCTGCTATTAACAAATGCAGAGAAACACTTGAAACAACGACCTTATCTGAAGACCAGAATGCGCGCTATCAGAGCGTGAAGAACATATTGAAGAATAAATAGCTTCAACAACCGTTTTTTTGGTTTTACGACGGGCCTGTTTAGTTAGTATAAACTACCACTGTCTCATGATAGAGTTTGTCTATGTATTCAAGTTCGTGGCTAAATGTCATTCCGAGCTTTTTCATAATATTGATAGACGCGCTATTTTCTGGATTAGCAATGGCCGAAAACTTTTCCACGCCAATGTCGTATAAGGCGTCTTTTATTGTCTGCGCAGCCTCAGTGGCATATCCATTGCCCCAAATATGGCGTTTAAACCGCCAACCTAATTCCATATTGTCACTTTCAGGGTTTTGAGTGAAAAAGCCAAAAGGACGAACCAAAATCCACCCTATACTTTCTTTTTCAGCCAGCGTTTCTACACGCCAAAGCCCCCAGCCTAAAGCTGGATTGGAATAAGCTTGGAAACGGGGAACGAATATGTCTCGGATATCTTCTTCTGAAGACTTCTTACCACCACTTATGTACTTCATAACAAGCTCGTCTTGGTCGAGCTCCCATAGGAAGTCAGCGTCTTTTTCGGTGATATAGTGGTAGGAAAGACGCGCACTGTCCTTGATATCCATATACTTCCTTTGTCTTTATTATTTTTAATATGTTCTCACCGCAGAATATAGCTTATTTTTACAACAAGCCAAACTTATTCTAGGTTTTTTATTTCGGCCTTCATTTTCCTTGAGCGTAGGAGTAGTTTGCTAGCCTCCCAACATGGCTAGGTGCTTCGTTGCCCCAGTTTTTCCCTCATGGAGATAATGGGTTTCGTGCTTTTGCCCCAGCACATCTTGTAGGAAGACAACCACATCATCCACATTACCACTTGCAAGAAGATGCCTCATGTCTATGCCATTTTCGCTGAATAAGCAAAGATGTAACTTGCCTGGCGCGGAGACACGAAGACGATTACACGTTTTACAAAAATCTTTGCTGTACGGCATGATTAAACCAATCTTGCCCGCATAGTCCGGGTGATAGAACTCTTGCGCTGGCCCAGCATCTTTCCTACGCAATAAGGGCTGCCACCCCATATCTAACAGGGTAGTTTTTAATGGTGAACCGCTTTGATGCTGTTTATTGAAAAACTGGTTTAAATCGCCTGTTTCCATTAACTCGATAAAACGGAGGGTCACTGGCATATCTTTGAGCCAAGCAAGAAACCGATGTAGGCGGCTATCGGAAAAGTCGTTGAGTAAAACAGAGTTAACTTTCACGTCAAGATCGGCATCAATGGCCGCATCCAACCCTCGCAGCACCGCTTTTAACTTATCCTGTCCTGTTATAGCGGCGAATTGCCGGGGGTCAAGACTATCGATACTGACGTTTACTTGATCTAAGCCTGCATCTTTCCATTGGTGAGCAAACTTTTCCATTCGCGCACCGTGTGTTGTCATCGCTACACGCTCTATACCCGGCGTATTACTAGTTAGTTGTAAGATATCAAGGAAGTCTCTTCGCAGCGTTGGCTCGCCACCAGTTAGACGCACTTTTGAAGTACCTAGCTTAGCAAACGCTTTTAGTAAGGTATCAATTTCGCTTAGTGTCATAAACTGATCGCTTGTTGGGCCTTCGTACCCATCTGGCAAACAGTACTGACAGCGAAAGTTGCACGCTTCGGTCACTGACAAACGCAAATAGTGAAACTGTCTACCGAAACTATCTTCTAACAAACCAACTCCTTAATCCTTTGCTGATTTATGAGTCGCTAAAGAGATTTTTGACGTTACAAACCCTAGCGAACCATTGAATAAATAACAAGGTAACTAAATTATACTACCCTAGTGTACGCGGGGTGAAATTAAAATTAAACACATTCGTTGCTATAAATAAGACCATTTTAATCTCTAGCCTATTTCAAAACGTATTACAAAAGGCGAGAATAGTTATATATGGGCAAGCTTGTTCAATTCCTAATAAAGGGTTTACACCAAATTATTTTCTAAATCTTCCCGCTCTTAGTACAGTAAACCAAACAATAAAGCACACTATAAAATGAGAAAAAACCGTTTTCCTACGAATGCCGATGAACCTGTTAAATGGCACGTTCTATCACAGCTTTGGCCTTATCTTCTTGAGTTTAAGCAACGCGTATTTTTAGCCCTAATGTGCCTAGTCGCAGCAAAACTGGCCAGTATTGGCCTGCCCTACGTGCTGAAGTACACCGTTGACAGCTTAAATGGTGATTTAACCACGCTAGCTTTGGCGGTTCCTATTAGCTTAATTGTCGCCTATGGAACACTGCGCTTACTGAATGTTTTACTAGGCGAAGTGCGAGATACGCTATTTGGTCGCGTTACTGAACGCGCTATGCGCCGTCTAGGGCTAAAGGTTTTTAAGCATCTACACAATCTAGACTTAGGCTTCCATCTGAATCGACGTACAGGTGGATTGTCCCGCGATATCGAGCGCGGCACCAACGGCGTCAGCTTTTTAATGCGCTTTATGGTGTTTAATATTGTCCCTACTCTGTTAGAGATCGCCCTTGTAGTTGGCTTGCTCTTATTCCAGTTCGGCGTATCCTTCGCGCTGATAATTGTGCTTAGCGTTGTGGCCTATATTGGTTTCTCTATGAAGGCCACCGACTGGCGCACCCGTTTTGTCACACAAATGAATGAAGCAGACTCAACCACTAACTCAAGAGCGGTAGACAGCCTGCTTAATTTTGAGACTGTAAAATACTTCAATAACGAATCCTTTGAGGCCAACCGGTACGATACAGACTTAGCCGCTTGGGAAAAGGCGCGACGTAAGAACCGCTTATCGCTATTTGCACTAAACGGTGGACAAGCCGCTATTATTGCCATTGCCATGACGTCAATGATGGCAAACGCTGCCTTTGGGGTTATGAATGGCGAAATGACCATTGGCGACTTTGTACTTATCAACGCCTTCACTATGCAGATTTTCATGCCCTTGAACTTTTTGGGTTTTGTATACCGTGAAATTCGTGGCAGCCTTGCCAATATCGATAAGTTATTCGACCTTCTATCCCAAACTCCAGCTATCAAAGATGCAGACAACGCCACCGAATTAACCTGCGCCAACCCAGCACTACGCTTTGATAATGTGCATTTCGCCTATAACGAAAATAGAAAAATATTAAGCGGGTTGAGCTTTGACGTCCCACCTGGCGCCAAGGTAGCCGTAGTAGGTGAAAGCGGCGCGGGGAAATCTACGCTAATGAAGTTGCTTTTCCGTTTTTACGACCCTCAACAAGGCAGCATTACCATAGACGGAAAAAATATTGCCTCTCTTACGCAACAAAGTCTGCGTTCACATATCGGTATCGTCCCCCAGGACACGGTACTGTTTAACACCACATTGCTAGAAAATATTCGCTACGGTAACCCCGATGCCAGCGATGAAGATATTAAACAAGTGGTTAGGCTTGCACACCTTGAAACCTTTGTAGAAAGCTTGCCTGAAAAATTAGAAACAACCGTAGGTGAGCGAGGACTAAAGCTTTCTGGCGGTGAAAAACAGCGCGTATCTATCGCACGAGCCTTACTTAAAGGTGCGCCCATTATGATTTTCGACGAGGCCACCAGCTCATTAGATAGCACATCAGAAAGGGCAATTTTGTCTGCCCTTCGCGATGCAGCCAAGGGGCATACTAGCTTGGTCATAACCCATAGACTGTCCACTATTGTCGATGCTGACAAGATCCTCGTACTAAAAAACGGTACCATAGTAGAGGAAGGGACACACACTCACTTGCTTGAACAAGGGGGTGAATACGCAACCCTATGGCAAGCCCAACAGCGTGAAGACGACGAAGTTAGTTCAAATAAAGATGTAAAAGGTAGTTAGAAGATGGATCCAACGCTTATAAAAGCCGCCATTAATCAAGTAATGCCGTTCGGAAAATATGCGGGAAGACGCCTTTTCCATTTACCAGAGCCTTACCTCGTTTGGTTTCACAAACAGGGCTTCCCCGAAAACAAGTTAGGTGAACAGCTCGCTTTAATGTATGAAATAAAGCTAAACGGCTTAGAGTCTGTTGTAGACCCCCTTTTAGATGACGACTAGCAACTGTTTTATAACGAGCATTACCTTATTGCTGCAGTTTTTACAAAGGTTACCGACTTATATCAATGGTGAATAACAAACTTAAATTCTGTTACTCCCTGACTTTGTGATTAGTTGGACTGCTCCAAATAAGACAAGAGGCAAGATAAAAAACACTGTAAATCGATAACTCAACGCCGTATTCAGATAAAATACCACCCAGAAACAGACATACCAAAACACCAAAAAATTTATGTTTGCAAGACCCAGAAAACAACGTCGAAGTGACGTAAACGAGCGCATCAAAAAGATTCACAACGCGATAGCTGACAAGTTGCTATCTCATCCAGAACTTTTTGAACAAGCAGAACACACTTTAGAAACCCGATATCAAAACAAAATGATGCGTTATGGTACCTACCTGCTATGGAAGGGCATTATAGAAGCCCGCAATGAACCCAATGTATTTAAAGCTTTATTGTTGTCCGATGACGAGCGCACCGCCAATTTAAGAAGAGAAACTATCTTTACCGGAATTTTAAGTGAAGAAGAAAGAGAACAGCTTCTATAAAAAAACGGGCAGCGTTTGTTTCACTACCCGTTTGTAAGTCTTACTGCGATCCACGCATTACGCATTACGCATTACGCATTACGCATTACGCATTACGCATTACGCAAATGATCAGCTACCAAGAATGCCATCTCAAGCACCTGGTCCGCATTTAGGCGCGGATCACATTGTGTTTTGTATGCTTGGGCTAAATCATCATCGCTAATCTCATAAGCTCCACCAGTACATTCAGTCACGTGCTGGCCGGTCATTTCAAGGTGAATACCACCAGCGTGAGTCCCTTCTGCTTCGTGTGCTTGGAAGAACTGTTTAATTTCTTTCAAAATTGCATCGAAGTTACGGGTTTTATAGCCGCTAGACGCCGAGAACGTGTTGCCGTGCATCGGGTCAGAACTCCACACAACATGTCTACCTTCCGCTTTTACTTTGCGCAGTAGTCGTGGCAGGTTGTCAGCTAAGTTATCAGCGCCCATGCGAGTAATAAGCGTTAAACGCCCAGGGTCATTTAGCGGGTTAAGCGCATCAATTAAACGAATAAGCTCGTCTTCCTGCATGCTTGGCCCCACTTTCACACCAATTGGGTTGTGAATGCCGCGGAAAAACTCTACGTGAGCATGATCAAGCTGGCGTGTACGCTCACCAATCCATACCATATGCGCAGAACAGTCGTACGGTTTACCAGTAAGCGTATCAACACGCGTAAGCGCCTGCTCGTAGTTCAAAAGTAAGGCTTCGTGCGACGTAAACAGCGAGGTTTCATGTAGTGTAGAACTGGTTTGTGCGTTAATGCCAATAACGTCCATAAATTCAAGCGTATCTTGAATACGGTTAGCCATATCCGAATAGCGCTCTTTAAGCGGGTTATTTTCAACAAACGCCATGTTCCAACGGTTCACTTCGTGAAGATCGGCCAAACCACCTTGGGCAAACGCGCGAAGAAGGTTCAAGGTTGAAGCGCTGCGATGATACGCTTCTAGTAAGCGATCAGGGTCTGGTCGACGGGCCGCTTCAGTAAACTCAAAGTTATTGATGATATCACCGCGATAGCTTGGCAAGGTCACGCCACCGCGGGTTTCAAAATCTGATGAACGCGGTTTAGCATATTGTCCAGCCATGCGGGCAACCTTGGTTACCGGGCAACGACCAGCAAAGGTAAGCACAATAGCCATTTGCAGAATTACTTTGAACGTATCGCGAATTTTAGGCGCGTTAAACTCGTCAAATGACTCTGCGCAGTCACCGCCTTGCAAAAGAAAGCCTTTACCCAAGCTCACTTCGCCTAGCTGACGTCTAAGTTCACGGGCTTCAGCAGCGAATACGAGTGGAGGATAAGAACTTAGTGTTTGCTCTACTTCATTTAAACGTACTTTGTCATCGTACTCTGGTTGCTGAAGAATAGGTTTATTTCTCCAACTGTCTACTTGCCAATTACTCAACTGTGTTCTCCTGAATAAAAAACGTAGGGCAAACGTTTTACTGAAAATAATTATTGAAACTCAATGCTTCGAATAAAAAGACTGTAGCGCGCTTCACAGTATGCCTGTAGCGCATTTTTATAATCAGCCTAATGTGAAAATACGAATCTTAAACTGTGATGGCACTTTACCACATTTATTCTAAGGAAATAGGTGCGCAAACTTGAATTTCTAGAAAGTTATCGTGCTTGCTTATAGCAAAATGGCATTCAAATACCTTCTCAAGGTTTACCTGGGTTGCCACATCTTTCGGCTCACCCATCGCTACAATACCCCCCTTCTGCATTAACCATAGACTATCGCTGTAATTTGCGCTCAGTGCGATATCGTGAGACGTCATGAGTATCGTATTTCCTTTACCACAAAGGAATTTCACCAAGCTAGCCAATGCGTATTGATGCCTAATATCAAGCCCTTGCAGAGGCTCATCTAAAAACGCTATACCCTCCCCCCGCTCTAACTGGGGCCAAATTTGTAAGAGCGCTCGACAAATCTCTACCCGCTGCCGCTCGCCGCCAGAAAGCTGGGTAAGGATTTTGTTTAAAAAGCCTGACACTTCAAGGGCCTTTTCTAAAACCGGAGGAATGAGCGAAGACTGGTTTTCTACTGTATAAAAACTTAAGTATTCCTTAACTGAAAGGTGAAAACCACTTTCACTTTGCTGAGCTAATAAAGTACGTACGCAAGCAAGCGTGGCAATAGACCAACTATCCATTGGTTTGCCATGCAGCATCACCTCACCTTCATCAGCTTCAATAAGACCCGCAAGGGTGAGTAGCAGCGTTGACTTCCCTGCCCCGTTTGGCCCTATGATATGAATACATTCGCCCTTTTTCGCGCTTAAGCCTTCCACCCGCAGCCGTGACCCAATGCTTACGTTTTGCAGGCTTAAAATCAATAGGGCATCCGAAGCTTTTTCGCTACTGTTGATGCAAGGCGCTCTGTTGTAGCTAACTGCATGACGTTCACCAGTGCTTTGCTCTTCATTACGATAAGAATCAGGTTGCTTTTGCGTAAAAGGATTCGGGGACGTCATTTCATCAGCCTTTGAGCTGGCCTTTTGCCAGCGCCCAAATAAGTAACGGGCCACCTAACGTTGCTGTAACCATAGAGACAGGAAGTGTAATAACGCGAGTCATTTCAGAGCATAGCGCTACCAACATTAAAAGGCTTGCACCGCTCAACGCACTTAAGGGCAACAAATAGCGATTATTATGCCCGATGATCAGACGCAAAATATGAGGTACGAGTAAGCCTACAAACGCAATAGACCCAGCCATCGACACCGCCGTACCCACCGCGATAGCGCAAATAATCAGGGCGCGTTCGGTAAGTTTTTCCACATCCACACCACTACTTTTTGCCGCAATTTCACCTGCATATAGTTTATTTAAATCACCTGCAAAAAAAAGCTGCAAACCCACAGCGATAACTATCAGCGGGCCTCCAACCGATATAATTAACCAGTTAGTTTGATATAAGCTGCCCATTAGCCAAAAAGTGAGGTTGCGAAGGGCATTAGCGTCGCTGAACATATAAAGCCAGGCAATAACCGCCCCACTAAGAGTAGATATGGCTATACCAGCAAGAATTACCGCAGTGGAAGAGCCGACAAGTTTTCTAGCTAACCGGTAGATAATAAATGTAGATAACAGGGCACCTACAAAGCACCCAAAGGGCAGTAAATAATGCAGGTACGCTGTAGCCCATTGAGGCGTTAACAGTAGCAATAGTGCAGCAACTAAACTTGCTCCACTGGTTATACCTATGATTCCTGGGTCGGCTAGCGGATTTCGAAGTACCACCTGTAATGTGGCCCCACTGACAGAAAGCGCGGCGCCTACTAAACATGCGGTAAGTATAAGCGGTATTTGAAGCTGAACGATAATATGCTGCTTTAAGTCAGTAGCCGTGTTAGCAAAGCCTGTAACCCCAACGATACCCACTACGCCAATAGCCAACGAACAAAGCAGCGTTATTAAAACCAAAGAAAAGCATTGGCGTTTAGTTTCTATGGCTCTCAAAATCGCTTCTCACAATCGGTTCTCAGTATGCGTTCTCAATTTGGCTTGCTATGCCGCTTCCCAATTTGGGCTTATGGATTAGGCTTCAGGTTATAATTGCTGGGTTTGTTTGATGTGCGCAATCAAACCGTCTGACGCTTCTTCAATTAAATCTAACACCAACTCAAAGCCGCGCTTTCCTCCGTAGTATGGATCAGGCACTTCTTTGTCTTCTGCGTTTGCAAAATCAAGAAATAACTTAATTTTATCCTGGTACTGGCTTGGCGACATACCATGCAAATTTGCAAGGTTGCTGTTATCCATAGCTAAAATATAGTCGAAGCGCTCAAAGTCACTTTCATCCACACGGCGGCATTTAAGCCCCTTAAAGCTGTAACCTCTCTCTACTCCAGCTGCCTGTGAACGCTTGTCGGGCGGGTTGCCAATGTGATAGCCGTGAGTGCCCGCTGAGTCGATTTCAATATTTAATCCGGCTTGTGCAGCCTTGTGTTTGAACACGGCTTCTGCGGTTGGAGAACGGCAAATATTACCCAAACACACGAACAACACCGATGTAGATTGTTTCATTCAAAATCCTATTTAAACGCAGTGACGGAGCGCGACTAAACTTTGTGCCCAGTTTCGCGTATGATACGCCGTCAGAAAAATTGTGGAGTTAGTATGACCGCACATGTACTTATGCTAAGTAGCTCTCGCCAAGGTGACGAAGCTTACTTAGAGCACGCTAGAGCGTTTATTTTTGCACACTTAGGCGAAATTCGCGACCTTCTATTTGTTCCTTACGCTGCTGTAACTCAATCGTACGACAGTTATGTAGATGCTGTCGCTACTGCACTGCCAGAGTGCAATGTCACCGGGCTACACACCACAGAAGACCCTGTGGCCGCCGTGAACAATGCAAAGAAAAACGGCCAAGCTATTGTAGTAGGTGGTGGAAACACCTTTCACCTGCTTTCAACACTTTATGCGAACGCGCTTATTGTACCGATAAAGCATGCCATCGCCGATTGCACACCTTATATTGGATGGAGCGCGGGTTCGAATATCTGTGGCCAATCAATAAGAACCACTAATGATATGCCTATCATTGAGCCGCCGAGTTTTGATGCGCTAGATATCGTGCCGTTTCAGTTGAACCCGCACTACACCGATTATCAGCCTCCTGGCCATAATGGTGAAACCCGCGATCAGCGTTTAGCCGAGTTTACTACGCTAAACCCAACCACGCCGGTAGTGGCTATCCGTGAAGGTACGGCATTACGTCTTTCTGATAACCAGCTTACTTTAGTCGGCGAAAAAGACGGCTACATCTTCTTAGGTGAAGAGAAAACGCCAATTAATTCAGATGATAATTTAACTTATTTGCTTGATAGCGGCGAATAGCGCTTCTTCATCAGGCTCACGCTGGTAGGGAATTTCTGCCAGCAGCGGCTCGGGTAACATGGCTTTTAGAGAATGCAGGTTTTCCTGGTATCGCGCCATGCTACCTGTGATGTCGTTCGCCACCCACCCCTTGATATTGAGCCCATCTGCGCGTATCGCTTCTGCGGTTAATAGCGCATGATTCAAGCAACCCAAACGCATGCCTACAACTAAAATCACATCCATTTTGAGTGCTTTCACAACATCAGATAGATAATACGTAGGCGTATACTCATCGCCCACAATTAAGGGTAAGCGCCACCCGCCAGCGCCTTCCATCAACAATAGTTCTGGCTGATAAGCATGCAGTTTATCAAGGCCTTGGGCTATTTTTTCAAAGCTTAACGCCACGCCTTCTTCAAGTGCAGCAATATGTGGCGCAATGGGCGGTCTTAATGCGATAGGGTTTATTTGATGTAAAGGAAGTGTCTGTCCACTTTCTTCGCTTGCGCTTTTTAACTGGTTATTGTCTGCAATTTTAATGGCTTTATTTGTGCGTATTTTGGAGCACGCTTTCTGAATATTTAGCGCATCTTCGTTGACCCACTCGCCGTTTATCTGTTCGCATCCGGCTGCAATAGGCTTGTAGCCGATGGCGCTTAACGACGCTTTTTGCGCAGCTTGTAATAGTTGGCAGGTAACATAGGTTTTGCCTACCTCTGTGTCGGTACCGGTAATGAAATACTGCTTCATCGTTTTTCCAATCTAAAATGACTTACGCGGTAGGTAAGCGGTAACTTACGTTCTACACCGCTCATATTGCTGTAAGCCATGGCTAATTTTTTAATATCTCGACGGGTGAGCGGCGGTTGTTTTCGGCCGGTCTCTCCTGCCCCTACACCCTTCACAGAGCGCAATAGCGACATAATATCGCAGTGAGTATCGACATAGTCCTTAGTAATCACCCGTTGCAAACAAAGGCCCGACTGCTTAAAGCCATTTACCCATTGTGCTGTTGTTGGCATATAGGTTTCGGCCTGTGGAAGCTGCGCTACTTTACGCGCCGTTTTAAGTTCATTAAATGAACCCGCCACCATTATCGCCAGCTCAGCAATACCACTTTTTTTAAGCACTCGCGCTATCTCATTAGCAACAAGCCCAGTATCGCTAACCCACTGAAGCGCCATAGATGAAAACACGGTTGAAAATTGGCTATCACAGAAAGGCAAATCAACAGCACTACCTTCTACGAAAATGGGGTCAGAGTACATTTTTCTGGCCTGCGCCAACATGCCCTCAGCAATGTCTACGCCAGTTGCAGCTGCACTTTTATTTGCAAGGGTTTGGGTATGAATGCCAGTTCCACAGCCAATATCAAGAGCCGTACCCTGTAGGTTTACAGGTAGGTTCGCTAATGCCTGTTTAGCAATGATGCGCTGAATACCCGCAATACTGTTGTACTGCACTGCTGCTTTTGAAAAGCGATGTGCAACGTCCTTCTCGTTAATTGTTGAACTAGTATCATCTCGTTCAGCTTTTGCAGAGCCTTTAGTTGTTATAGAGCCTTCAGCTGTAACATAGCCCTCAGCTGTAACATAGCTCTCAGTTTTTGCCTGCTCCTCGGCATGCATATTGGCCGCAGCTTTGGAGGAGCAATCAGAAGGGTAAGCACTTTTAACTGTGAG
>JAXHTT010000056.1:0-21700 GCA_034190055.1 Pseudomonadota bacterium
CCGCGGCCTCGCGCATATCCACTTTGGCTTGCAACCGCTTAGCTAACAAGAATAAACCTCCGAGCTTTCTATGTATAAAGAGCGCATCGACGGGCGGTGTGTGCCAAAAGTTATGTTCCATTGTAAGTGCCATTCCTTTTTCGTGAAGCCTTGCGATTAAATCGCTTTTTCCAAAATCATAAGCCCCCTCAAAGCGAATGGCTTCACAGGCTTCCATGCCTATATCTATGACTGCATTTACTTGCATCTGAGAATGACTGTCATCAATAAGCCCAATATTGTATGCAGCTTGCTGCATCAGTGCTTTATCATTGTCTGAGGCGCTCTTAAGCAAAGTTTGGTATTGCTGAGATATATTTTCAGGCACTTCGCGAGTGGCACCAAAATCTAGCAGCACAATTTCTTTGGTATCAGGTTTAAACTGATAGTTGGCTAGGTTAGGGTCGCTTTGAAGCAGCTTAAAGTGGAAAATCTCGTTAAAAAACAACGTCATTAACGCTGTCATTACGGCATCTCGGACTTCTTGAGGCTCATCAACTAGCACATCCAAATCTTTCGCCTCGATAAAGTCCATGGCTAGTACCGTACTTGTGGTAAGCGGTGAATAGGTCTTTGGAGTAATAAACGCGCTTTGTTCTTCACATCGGATATCAGTGGCTTCAACTAGGTTGCGATAACGGTTAAGCATATCGGCTTCTCGTTCGTAATCCGCCTCTTGGTGAAGCTGCGCTTTTGCTTCCTGCAACAGCGGGCCTATATCTAATGATTTTGGCACCAAGCCAGTAAGCTTTATAAGTGTTGCTACGTTATCCACATCGCTATCAATACTCTTCTTCACGCCTGGGTACTGTACTTTTACCGCTAACATTTTGCCGTCCATAGTAATAACTTTGTGGACTTGGCCTATAGAGGCTGCGGCAACGGGGGCAAAAGAAAAATACAGTAAGTTATCCTGCCACTGCTCTCCCCACGCTTGGTTAAGTGTAGATTTGAGCTGATCCTTTGGCATAGGGTCAGCATCATCTCGCAACCGTCCTAAAATAGCGGCGAGTTCTTCGGGTAAAAAATCTCCCGCATCCATGGAAATGAGTTGCCCGAGCTTCATCGCTGCGCCACGCATGCTGGCAAGCTGATCAGCGATATTTGAAATGTTCTTTGGTGTTAAGAGCAGTGAAGACAGAACCGGCTTCTCACCTTTTAGTAGCTGGCCAGCGCCTTGGGAAACCACATTGCCTGCAATTCTCCCAGCTAACGAGCCTAAGCGACCTATACGAGATAAACGAGACGAGGGTACTGCCTTGCTCGAACGGGGCGGCGATTCGGAAGATTTATTTGGCTTCTCTGCCATAGGTTCACTCTGTTTTATTGAAGACGGTAAGGAACATTAATATTTATCGTTTAAAGCATAACTAAAAAGTACTCTGACCCTTTATACATTTAAGTACGGCGGCTGGATCGGGTATAAGAGCCGTAAGTCTCCAAATATCTCATTGGGTAGTTTGATAGTAAGGTTAAGATTATAGAGTCAGGCAGAGATTTAAAAATAAGATTGAGCACTGCATAAGTGTGCGGTTTACACAGTGCTATATATTTAGATGATCTGAGAAATAAATTGAAGCACTAGACCTATAACGCTGCCATAAGCAAACCCTGCCCAGCCGCTTGCTGTTCTGTAACGCCAAAGCGCAGCGCCAAAGAATCCGCACCATAGCATTGCAGAATAAGTCGATATAAGTCCCCCGCCCATGCCGGTATCGGGCAGAAACAGCATAACAATAAATGTTAGTGCCATGGCGCCGCTTAACAGCACCCACATGATGTTCTTCTTATCAGCGAACGCATTGCTGGTTTTATCACTTGATAAGTTAGTATCTAGCGTAAGTTTAGCATTCGCCTCTTGCTCAGCGCGCTCCGCTGCTTTGGCAGTACGCATTTTCCTTGCGCGACGCTCGCTTCTTGATTGGGTTTTCTTGACCTGTGAAGGCAACGGTGCTGTAGCGCTATTGGTCATGATATACCTCGTTAACTAGGTGTGAGTAACGTATTTGTCTACTGATAAGGTAGAGCATGCCTCAAGCTATGACTATAAGACTTCGGTCTCACACCACATATTTTTAGAGCACCCTTTAATACAAAATATTACAAAAAAGCCCACCGGCATTCACAGTCCTTCAACAGTGAAAGCCGGTGGGCTTTAATAACTTTAAACCGCTAAATATTAATGATGGTTGCTACTTTGACTTTTAAAGCTCACTTCCAGCAGATTTACACTATCAGCAAAGGTGAGGGTTTTAATATCGCCCTTGCCTTCTACATTTAGCGTATTCACTTGCTTCGGCCATAAGTCACGCAATGCGTCATGACGAATTTTAATGCCTTCAAGTACGGGCGGTTCAGCAGTTTCTTGATAAACCCAAAAGTGCTTACCCTCAACTTCAAAGCCCACATCAGCAAGTGTTAACGATTCGCCTGCCGCATTTAAAATCGCAAAGTGATGGGCAACGTAATCAGCAAATTGTTGCTGCGTTTTAACGTCATCCATAATATCTGCATGCTTATCGAATAAGGCTTTAACCGCGTGCTCAGCATCATGCAAATTAAAGCGGTGCATCACTTCGATATTTTCTGTTCTGGGGTTGAACAGTACCGTTGTTATCGCTGCTTTTATTTGATGCGCTTGGGCAACTGTGCTGAACGACATCGCGCTAACAAATAGCGCAGCCGCAATAGCCAACCCACTAACGCTCGCAAGCAGAGCATGAGAGCTCTGCAGCAGGCGGGATAAAGACAACTTATTCGTCATCTTTATCCTCATCGTCAGTTTTTAGCTCGGTCTTTGAATCGTGCATAAGGTCGCGGTACTCGTAAGTGTTACGCGGCTTATTCTTATACGCTTCAATGCGAGAAGGAATGATACGGCGTGGGTAGTGGTTATTTTCCACGTCTACGTCCGCAGTTTCCCAATGTGGGTCAACCGTAACGCTTACCAACTCTTTGTCTTTGTCAGTCACAATAAGCTTGCTTACGGCCTTAGGTGTACGACGCCAGATTTCCGCCGGAATGCGCATTTCTTCTTTCGTACCGTCTTCAAAGGCTAGCTCAAGAATAATCGGCATTACCAAACCACCTTTGTTACTAAAATCTAGCACGTAGTAGTTTTTGTCTTCTTTTACCGCACGTTCGAAGGCTTTACGCTCCCAAGGTTCAAGCTTATCAAGGAACTTCTTGTACTTGTTGCGCTCTTTGTTGGTTACGGTATAGCGGTCGTTTTCATCGTAGAAATCGCTGATATCTTCAAAGCGGTCTACCCACAGCTTTCTACCTTCTTCTTTATTGCGAATATCGGTAAGTGACTTAGGCTTTTCCATTTCTGCTTTGCGCTCACGAGCAAAGTCGATGTCTGGGTCTTCAGTGTCTAAACGCAGCTTGTGTACGCTGTCTAGGCTAATATCTACATGGTCCGTGGTATAAAACCAACCGCGCCAGAACCAATCTAGATCAACGCCTGATGCTTCTTCCATAGTGCGGAAGAAATCTGATGGTGTAGGACGTTTAAACATCCAGCGCTGCGCGTATTCTTTAAATGCGTAGTCAAACAGCTCGCGGCCAAGAATCGTCTCACGAAGAATGTTTAGTGCTACTGCAGGCTTGGTGTAAGCATTTGGACCAAGGCGAAGTACCGAATCAGACTGCGTCATAATTGGCACCTGAGTCTGAGACTTCATGTAACCTGTGATATCGCGCGGCTCTACACCCCATGGAATAGTTGGGTCCCATTCGCGACCGGCAACGCCATCTAGGAAGCTGTTAAGACCTTCATCCATCCACGTCCACTGACGCTCATCAGAGTTTACTGTCATAGGGAAGTAAATATGGCCCACTTCGTGGATAACTACGCCAATTAGGAAGCGCTTTTCAGCAAGCGAGTAAGTACGAGAACCGTCATCACGAAGTTCTGTACGTGGGCCATTAAAGGTGATCATGGGATATTCCATGCCGCCAACTGGACCATTGACTGATTGCGCTACTGGATATGGGTAATCGAAGCTAAAACGGCTGTATACATCCATAGTGTGGATGATTGATTCTGTTGAATACTTTTGCCAAAGCTCACCACCTTCTTTCGGGTAGAAAGACATTGCCATTACAAGCGGCTGAGTGTCACCACCTTGCTGATAGCCACGTGCATCCCATGCAAACTTACGCGACGAAGCCCAAGCAAAATCACGTACGTTATCCGCTTTAAAGGTCCAAGTTTTAAGCTTAGAGGTGCCTTCTTTTTCGTTTTCAATCGCCTCTTCAGGAGTAACGATAAATACGATTCGGTCAGCTTTTTCTGCTTTTTTCAGTCGATCCCGTTGTGTTTTGGTAAGCACGTCTTTCGGGTTTTGAAGCACACCTGTTGACGATACGATATGGTCAGCAGGAACCGTGATATCTACTTCGTAGTTACCGAATTCCAGAGTGAACTCACCACGGCCAATGAACTCTTTGTTAGTCCATGCTTCGTAATCGGTGTAAGCCGCCAAACGAGGGAACCACTGAGCTAGTAAGAAGATATCGTTGCCGCCTTCTCGCTCGTCATCTGGGAAGTGTTCGTAACCCGCACGAGCCGAAACTGCATCTTCTTCAACAATATTAAAGGCAAAGTCGATATCAAAGGTTACTTTGCTGCCTGGCTTTAGTGGCTTAGCTAGGTCAACCCGCATTAGGGTACCGACAATGGTGTGGCGTAAGTCATTGCCCGCTTTGTCTTCAACGCGAGAAATGGTGTAACCCAGTTCATTGTCTTCAACAAACTGCTGGCGACGCAGTGCGCCCATGCTTAATTTGGCGGGCTTATTGCCACTCGCAGCTTGTGTACCCGGCCCACGGTTACCGATGCCACCGAAAGTGGTAGTAAGCGCAGACATTGAATCATCGCGGAATTTGTTTTGGTCAAGCTGGACCCACAAGTACTTAAGGGTATCGGGCGAGTTGTTGTAATACGTAATTTCTTCGCTTGCTTCGATACGGCGCTCGTCTTCAAGCAGCTTTACGTCGATATCGTAATCTACTTGCTGTTGCCAGTACTGATGACCAGGCTCACCAGCGGCGTTGCGATAAACATTGGGAGTAGGAAGTACTTCGTCTAGCTGACGGAATTTATCTTCAAAGTCGCCCTTTGTTTGTTTTATAGCGGCGGTACTAGGAAGAGAAATCAGCATAGACAGTACTGGCGCTAGCCAGAAAAAGTGTCGTTTTGCGGTGCTCATGCAGGTTCCTTGCAACTTGTAAGTTAGAATTGTTATAAGATAACACTTGCTAGTATATAAGCATGGCACGCACAATCCAATTTTTTGACCGTAAACTAACCATGTTTTAACGCAAAAAACTGTAACAGAACGTTTTGTTATACGCTTTAACTGTCGTATTCTTAAGCTCTTGTTATCTTTTTTCTTCCCCCTATGAATTGTTTTAATTGGCAACGTGCCGTTATTAAAGTTGGCAGTGCCCTCATTGCGCCTGAAGGCAACGAGTGCAGCGGGCGCTACTTACTGTCTCTTGCTCGATTTATCACCGCAAGTCGAGAGGCTGGCAAAGAAGTAATTTTAGTTTCATCTGGCAGTGTTGCTGCCGGTAGAAGTAAAGTTAAAGTTCGCCATAATGCCTCTATTGCAGAGAAGCAGGCCATGGCTGCAATCGGCCAGAACTTGATGATGGCCAACTGGCAGCGCTTTTTTGACTTCCCCTGCGCTCAGGTATTGCTAACCGCGGATGACTTACGCAATAGAACGCGTTACGTCAATATCAAAAACACCTTGCGTGAAATTCTAAATCATAATGCGCTACCTATCGTGAATGAAAACGATACGGTCGCCGTTAATGAACTTAAAGTGGGTGATAACGATAATTTGGGCGCTTACACGGCATTAGTGGCGCAGGCCGACACCTTAATTATTTGCTCTGATATAGACGGTTTATTTACTGCCGACCCTAGAAAAGATGATTCTGCGACCCTTATTCCGCAGGTGGATAAAATAGACCATACCATATACGGACTAGCGGGGGGAGCAGGTACAGCGGTAGGCACAGGTGGTATGCGTACAAAAATAGAAGCGGCGGATAAGTGCACCAGCAGTGGTATCCAAACCCTTATTGTTAACGGGCGAAAAGACGAAACCTTCGATGCTTTACTTGAAGGCAAGGTGCCAGGGACTTTGTTTACTGCTAGCAGCACACCGGCCAGCGCCCGAAGGCTTTGGCTTACTCACACCCTTAAAACTGCTGGCAGAATCGAGGTAGACAGCGGTGCGAAAGAGGCGCTGGTAAGCAAAGGTGCGTCGCTATTACCCACTGGTATTTTGAACGTGACCGGTTCATTTGAACAAGGTGATGCTGTTGAAGTGATGTGCGATGAAGAAATTATCGCTAAAGGTCTTTGCTTGTATAACGCAAAAGACTTAACCCTAATAAAAGGGAAAAAGTCGAAAGAAATCGCCAATGTGTTAGGTTATGAAACAAGCGATGTTGCCGTTCACCGTGACGATATGGTGCTTTATTTATAGCACAAACAATAAAATACGATATAGCGCTTAGGCGCTATATATGTCCACTGTTTGTGTTGATAGGGCAACAACACTCACCTAAATCTATATGCCAAGGATTGATCATGACTGATATTACACCAACACTTGCCGATTACCCTTATAACGTCACTATTGCCACCCGCTGGCAAGATAATGATGCATACGGTCATATCAACAATGTTGTGTATTACGGTTTTTTTGATAGCGCGGTAAACCGCTTTTTGATTGAAAAAGGCAATTTAGATATACATAACGGGCAAACCGTTGCGTACGTGGTAAGCAGTCAATGCCAGTACGTGGCTCCGGCGGCATACCCCGAAGACATTTTTGTTGGGCTACGGGTAATCAAAATTGGCCGAAGTTCAGTGACCTATGGGTTGTCTGTGTATGCCGGCGAAAATAAGCGACGTGTGGCGCATGGTCAATTTGTGCATGTTTTTGTAGATAGGAAGACCGACAAGGCTATTCCCATTCCTGTAAACGTGAAAGCAGCGTTAGAATCTATTGTGGAAGTAATGTAGGCCTATCGACAATGACAAAACGCAATACTTCGAACGGTAAAATTGAAGATAATCAAACACAATCGTCGCGCACTGGGCCAAAAAAGCGGGTTGTCTTTTTAGACGCTGAAACCATGGATTTACCCAGCCTTGATACTTCTGTATTCGATAGTCTCAATGCCGACGTCACGCTGTATCAGCAAACCCGTGCTGAAGAGGTTGCTGAGCGTATTCGAGCAGCCGATGCGGTTTTAGTAAATAAAGTTGTGCTAAACGCCGAAGATTTAAAGCAGGCAGAACAGCTTAAGTATATTGGTGTAACTGCCACTGGTATGAACAATATCGATCATGATTACTGTAAGCAAGCGGGTATTACCGTTCAAAATGTAGAGGGCTACGGCACTGATAGTGTGGCGCAGCACGCGTTAACCTTAACGCTTAATTTGGCTACGAACTTTGTGGCATATCAACGTGATATGGATAAGCAGGCATGGTCCGCGTCTTCTCATTTTTGTTTACTCAATCATCCCGTAGTGGAGCTCGCGGGGAAACACGCGGTGATTGTAGGTCACGGCGAGCTTGGAAAACGCGTAGAAGCATTATTCAAAGCGATGGGGATGAATGTGAGTATTGCTGCTCGCCCCGGTAAACAAGACGACCCTCGCCCCAGCCTTGCGTCTCTTTTACCCGATGCAGATGTGATAAGCCTTCATTGCCCGCTTACTGAAGACACCGAAAAGCTTATTAATGCAGATACGTTGTCATTGATGCGGCCTACGGCTTTTCTTATCAATACCGCTCGTGGCGGACTGGTTGATGAAAAGGCGCTTTACCATGCGCTTAAACACAACAAGATTGGTGGAGCAGGCTTAGACGTATTGAGTGTAGAGCCACCGCCTGTGGACCACATATTACTAAAAGAGCCGTTACCTAATTTACTGGTAACGCCGCATAATGCATGGATTGGTAACGGAGCCAGGCAAAAGCTGCTTGATAAAGCCCTTGCCCATTTAACAGAGTTTTTAGGTTAAATGGCGGTTATGAACAACGCGACCTTATTTGCTCTTTGTTGCCTAATTTGGGGTTCAACCTGGATAGCAATAACCTATCAAATTGGGCACACATCAGAGACGTTCGCCATAGCGCTTCGCTACTTCTTAGCGTCGGCGTGTTTGGGGGCATACTGTGTTATCAAACGTTTACCGCTAAAACTTCCCTTACACGTTCATGTGAAAATGGCGGCAGTAGGACTCTTCTTATACAGCTTAAACTACACGCTGCTGTATATTGCGCAAGCGCATATCATTAGTGCGCTGCTGGCACTTATGAGCTCATGCATTATTTACATTAACGTTGTACTTCGTCGCTGGTGGCTAAAAGAGCCTATAAGAAAAGAAGTGGTCGTTGGGGCCACCTTTGGCTTAGTAGGTATTGTGTGTTTGTTTGTGCCCGAATTTTCAAAAGTCTCTATGGACGCGGCTCTAGCCAGCGGTCTTGCCATCGCATTTGTCAGTTTTTTCTGTGCGTCAACGGGCAACGTTATTTCCGAGCGTATTTTGACCTCGGGCACACCTGTTATTCAAATGAATTTCTATGCTATGAGCTACGCCATGGCGCTGCTTTTCATCACCTCGTTGGCTATGCCTGGTGAATTAAGAATACCTACCCACATTGAGTTTTATCTATCACTTGTGTATTTGGCGATTTTTGGTTCTGTGTTTGCGTTTGGCGCCTACATGAAGCTCTTAAAACAGATGGGCGCTGACAAGGCAGCCTACGTGGTGCTGGTTTACCCCATGGTTGCACTGGTTATTTCAACGTTTTTTGAAGGCTATACCTGGAGCGTATTATCCGTACTTGGCGTCATTGTTGTGCTGGTGGGTAACGCTATTGCAATGGGGAAAGTGCCCCGCTTTATGCGTCGCCCACCGGTATCGAGCTAGACGTTTATTTAAGCGCGTTAATTTTTTTGTTTAATTCGTAGGCTGGCTCAGTGACTATAGTTTCGAGAGTTTCAATACGCGCCATTAAGGTTTCAATCTGCGCATCTTTTTCTTCTAAGCGCTGTTGTTGTTTGTCGGTCACGTTTTTTATGAAAGGGTTGCTGCACTCGCCGTTCATCCAGTCGTTTAATCGCCACTGAAATTTTGCGTCTAGGTAGCTTGCAAAAAGCACAAGCGACGTGATGCTGCCAATTAACAAAACTAAACTTAACGTAGACATAGTGTTTTCCTCATTTAAGTTTCAAAATTTTAAGTTAAAGCTTTCTAGGGGAAGTGCCTTCACCGCCCGTTACTTCATATTGTATTTCTAGCTCTATGTTATGTAGTCGGGATCTGTTCAAAAAAATTACAGCGGGAATGAAAAAAGTTTGTAATAAAAACTGGCATGGGCAGACTGATAGAAGCAACACAATAAAATAACAACAGTTTTTGCTATTAGGGATGTGACCTTGGGGCAGGGTTTTGAAGATGTTTTTGCGCAATACGGAGCACTACTTGGCCGTGTAGCTAACAGCTATGAGGCAAACGAGGCAATGCAACAAGAGTTATTGCAAGAAATTGCTATTGCAGTTTGGCAAGGACTGTCTCGCTTTAAAGGCGACAGCAGCGTAAAAACTTATATTTTGAAAATTGCTCATAACCGCGCTGTGACCCACGTAGCAAGTCAAGTGAAGCGTATTGATACCCATCAATACGACCACGATGATACGGGCTCTGACGGGTACGCGAGTAATACAAATTCCCCAGAAGAAATGTCTAGTCAACACCAGTCTTTAGAGCGCCTACTACGCGCTGTCAGAGCGTTACCACTGCAGCCAAGGCAGGTGCTTACACTTTCACTTGAAGGCTTAAGCTACGAAGAAATAGCAGACGTATGTGGCCTAACTAAGAATCATGTTGGTGTGATATTAAAACGCGCCAAGCAAAGTATCATGCAGGAGCAACCGCATGCATAATTCAGATAAAGAAAACCAAAAGACGCCGCCAACATCAGTAAATAACGAACAAAACGAGAGCCTATCTGCGCTATGGCAAACTCAGCCAGTTACGGCTATCGATGTTGATGAAGTAAAGTCCAGTTTGCGCAGCGAACGAACAAAGCAGCGTTGGTATATGGTATTCGACTCCCTAATGATAATCCCCGCTATTTACATTCTGAACAAGTATTGGGGAAATATGACGCTTGTAGCACAAATGATGTTTGTTTTTATGTTGGTCACCTCTGTGCCTTTACTTATATATCAATTGTGGCTAAGACGGGTGGCGGCTTTCTATAAAGATAGCCAGACAGCAAATCACCTTACTCGACTCACTAAACAAATTAAAAATAATGTAAAAATCGCATTCATTACCAAACACTCAACCTGGGTAGCCGTAGTTTTTGGCATTGCCTTTATTCTAGAGCGTTATTTCTTCGGCGATCTTACCCCTGAAAAGATTATTAAGATGTCCATTGTAATGGTCTTAATGACTATCGGAATGCTAGTGTGGTATATGTGGGCAGACAAAAGACAAAAGCGCTTCGAGCGGCAGCTTAAAACGCTAGAAAGTATGGCGCAGCACTGTTAGGGATACACGGGTTAACATATTGGGTGTGTTTATAGGCATACTCAATCAATGAGCGCAACTCATCAGTCATCATCTGGAGCTGAGATTGTGCTCCGCTCAGTCTGAGCAAAGAGTGCGTTTGGCAATTGTTCTTCTAATGCTTGAATCTGTGCGACCAGGGTCTCATTTTTTGGCAAATTAAATTTGGCAGCTAACTTTACTAGGGCTTTGGCACGCTCAAGGTTGTGTACGTTGATGAAGAAAGACTGCTCGCCATCCACACCAACTGAGCCCAGAAGTAATTCTTTCTTCAAAAGCTCTTGGATATTTGATAGCTGTGACTCCTCGTTTGTTAGGCTTACCAACATGTGAGTCAGGCTAAATAGTGGGTTATCAAGTAACGTCAATCGTGAGAGTAATTTTTGGGCAATATCCGTATTGTGTCTTTGCTCTGCAAATCGTGTGAATCCATTCCAAAACCTTGCATCGTCAGTATCCCCATAAAGGCTAGCAGTGTGCTTCAACCAACGATTGGCTAATTCTTTTTGGTTTGTCTCAAAATATAGTATCCCCAACCACGCGCTGTTGATCGCCGAATCAGGATCCAATTCAAGACAGGTCTCCATACTCGCAATTGCTTTACTTGTCTTTCCCTGAACCTGAAATGTTTTAGCTCGCCAAACCCACGCCCATGTGTACTCGGCATCCACTGAGATTGCGGTGTCTAGTGCTGCCAAAGCAGCTTCATAATCACCGTTCCAGTAATGAATGATAGCGAGGTTTACGTTTATCCAAGGAGATAACGGATCCAATTTTAACGCCTGCTCGGCATAATCAAGCGCTCCTGAAAAGTCATTTTTTGCGAGCGCCATCTCACTGAATAAATACAATGCTGTGGTATGTTGACGTTGCTGTGTTAATACTAAGTTCAGCGACTGCTCTGCCAGTTCAAATTCGCCTGCCGTGGTTGCCAGAATAGCACGTGCTAGATGGGCGTTAATTTCGTTTGGATCGAGTGTCAATGCCTGGTCAATAGAGGCTATAGCCTTTTCGGTGGCCAGATCTTTATCCATGTATACGTCGTGATAATCATGTCTGGCGTAAATATAAGCCAGACGCCCATGGGCAGCAGCAAACATTGGATCCTGTTCAATGGCATCTAAAAAAGCGTCTTCCGCAAGATAAAACCATTGGCTGGTTTTGCCATGCATCAGCCAGTAAAGTCCTTTAAGGTAGTGTTGGTACGCAACAACATCCTGTCTGGCTGCGATATTGGAAGTGTTATCGTTGTGGCGATTGTCACTATCAGGGACCAATAACTGACGAATTTTATCAGCGATATCTTCCTGAATATCATACAGCTGGGACATTGAATTTTCGTATCTGGATGACCAGATAGTTCTCTCCGATTCCGCATCAATCAGTCTGACGACAATGAGATATTGATCACCGGACTCACGTACACTCCCCTCCAACAAAAATTGAGTATTTAATAGTCGCGCAATTTCTTCCAGTTGTTTATTTTGCTTAGCATATATATAGGTAGCGTATCGCGACTTCACATTCAACATCGATGTATTTGCCAGCGTACCTGCAATTTCTTCAAGAATGGCATCTGCAAGGTAACCCGCTTGTTTGTCTCCAGTGAGGTTTTTCAGGGGTAAAAACGCCAGTGAAATACTGGTTGGTTCAGGAAGCGATGATTTTAGATTTGAGGTGTCCTTTCCAGTACCTGAAAAAAGCATTAAATAAACCACAATAACGCTGCCTAATAGCGCAAAGAAGGAGCCTACCGCGAGCGTTTTTCGGTGTCTCAATGCAAAAATTGATTTATCTTCAACCCTTTCTTCCTGCACATTTTTACTGCTGGGAAGCGCTGTAGCGTTGGGAGCTTCCTGAGCATCAGGTTGCCATTGAACCGTTGATTTTAGGCGATATCCTTTTTTGGGAATGGTTTGAATCAGTTGCTTAGCTTTATTGTCGCCAAAAGCGGTACGTAATTTAGAAATGGTACGGGTGAGGGCATCTTCTACAACAACGCGATCACCCCAAACCTCTTGCATCAGTTGCTCGCGACTAACTGTCTCACCTGCATGACAAGCCAAAACGTAGAGAACATGCATCGCTTTTGGTTCGATATGTAAACACTGCTGTTCTACGGATATTGTGTTATCGCCCATATCGACCAGGTAGTGATCAATCTGGAAGTATCCTGTCGTGACCGAAGGTGTTTCCGTCAACTGTATCGCTCCTTTGGCATTAAATTGCGCTCAAACCATATATTTTAGGGACTTTATCGGCTTTTCATCAGAAAAAAGTCAGGTTTTTGTAGGTGTTTGGTCAGGTAAATTTGTAGTAACGACTCAATACTGCGGACGAGGTATTTGATACTACACATTCCATTTACAACCTTTACAGCGATGCTAGTTGGAAATGGGCCACAACACAACAATCCCCATCAAAATTGGAGACGGTATCATGTTATTTACATTAAAGACGGCACAAAAAAATAACCTTGTTCGAAGCTTTTGTCTTTTAGCCAGCATTGTGTTGATTCCTGTTAATGCTTTCGCATCAACAGACCTGTCGAGCCTGCAGTTGAAAACGAGTATCCAAGAAGTGAATGGAGTACGGGAAATAGAAGCAGGTGATTATCAGACGGGCATCCGCAAAACTGAAGCCTATTTGAATAAGTTGAAAGTCATGTCTGTGCGAGCACCATATCTGAACAACTTGTGTGTCGCCTACATTGCTCAAGAAAACTTTGACAAAGCACCTGGTGTTTGTGATGAATCCGTAAAAGCTAATAGGGAAAGCGCGATTGCTTTGAATAATCGAGCAGTATTGCATTACCTTCAGGGCAATATGTTAGCTAGCCGAGCGGATATGACAAAAGCGGTTGAAACTGCAAGTCAAAATAGAGTGGTCAATCACAATCAGCAAATCATTGGTATTAACGATTTGATGGCAAAGAATTGATCGCAGGCTGTGAAGGAATGAAACTCATGGAAGAGTATCTATTCGCTCATTGAAAAACTCGAATTCTTGCCGCCAACCTTTGCTCATCGTCTATCGATGCCCGTCAGATTATATATAAGCCGCTACACTTAACTTTAGGCGATTAGTTGTTGCCTTTAGAACCACTTGCACCTTGGTTATCATTCAGTTTCTTCTCTGAATTTTCATCGATATTGTTAGGCTCATTGCCGTCTTCATCATTATCTTTGCGGGTTTTCGTATCACCTAGGAAAAACTCATAATAGAGATCTAACGCAAACTCTGACTGGTTTTCCAGTGTGGTTTGGATTGCCTCTAAATACAGGCTAGGAAGCAGCTGGTATTTAAGTGCTAAATCGGGTGGGAGCTGTCGACGTCTCAGCGTGCTATTGGCATCGTTATCTTTTATGCCCACGTCCACATTGTATTCCACCGAAAGCCTGTCGTTGATTTGGCCGGTAACAGAAAGCAAGTTTTCATTGGTACTTAAGCTAAAGTCGTCAATGCCTAAGGCGCTACCTAACTGCCCGGTAAGGGTTTCCGTGTTCGACAGCCCAAAACCTAATAGCAGAGCTGCATAGTTAGGATCTGCTGAGCCTCCAGCATCTGGCCCAGACCCCGTTAATAGATACGATAATACACCCTGCTGGTCCATAGAGGGTTCAGAGAAAAGGTTGATGCTCGGTGCGTCAGCGGCGCCGTCTATGCGAACACCCGCTATAACATCATCATCGGTTTTGGCAGGGTCTCGTATCGCTTCTACCAGCAACAGTGGTTGGTCGATAGGGCCGTTGAACTGCACTTCGCCGGTTTGAATAATCAACTGCTGACCATAGGCGCTGTAGCGACCGTTTATTATTTGCAGGTCTCCATAGCCAACTAACGCGGGTTGAGTGTTTACGCGTATACCGCCGAATAAGCTGGCCGTCAGGCCAAAAGCCTCTAGCTTTACTTCTTCTGTCTTGTTTTTATCAATGTTCACCAGTACAGAAGCATGAATAATATCGAGTGGCTCTTCTTTGTCTGGTTCTCCCCGCAAATGCACGTCCTTTGATGGCGACACTGCACTTTCAGGCAAGGACTCAATCTCAATACGGGCCCAAGGGATATTGACCTCGCCCGTTACATCTACTTTTTCTTTGGTCGCAGCAACATCAATATTAGGCGATACTTTAAGGCGAATATTTGGCTGTCTTATTTCAAAACTGTTGCCTTTTAATTTAAAGTTAGCGCTAGGCTCAGATGACCAGTCGAGCTCGCCTTTTAGCGTACCTTTACCTCCACCGAGTATAAAACTGCCATCAAGCGCTGCAGTTTGGTCGCTAAGCATTACTTTTTGATTCCAGTCGGCTAATGTGACAGGCGTATCTTGAATATCTATTGCGCCGTTAGAAACAGTAAGCTCGCCATTTAGAGAGGGGTCATCGACATAACCGCTAAGAATAATATTACCGTTAAGCACGCCAGTTAAGGTGCGAATAGCAGGTGAAAGAGGCTTCAATGGCGCTACATTAAGCCCTTCCATGACTAATTTACCGTCCAACGGTATTTTTTCTTCAAACGGTCGGGTATTTAACGTAAGTGTAGCATCACCGATATCTTGACTGGAGATCAGTGAAGTTGACTCCAGCTGTCCTTGTTTTATTTTACCGCTAGTTTCAAAAGAGTTGATGGTAAGTGTTAATGGTCTGGTTTCACCTAATTGCCACGGGGCTGCACTCATTGACGCAGTAAATGTTGCGTCCATAGGATCTTGTTGTGAATAACTGCCTTTAGTTTGAATACTCAACGTAGCTTCAGAAGGCGCTGAAACCATGGTCGGCACTAGTTCATTCGCCCACAGCCCTACAGGTAGTGACGTTGCCTTAATATCCCAACTAGCTTTGCTGTCTTGATAATTTACGTTCGAGATACACAGCTCCCCCTCGCGACGCGATGTCCAGCAGTGCTGGTCTATTTGGGCTGTCACAGGCGCAGTGCCTATATCAAGTGTGAACGGGCTCGATAGCGCCCATTGCATATTAGCAAGCTCTAACTGGGTATCGCTAATCTCGCCTACCCAATGATTGTTTGCCCATGCGCCTTTAAGGCTGAACGCAATTTGGTTATTGGGTACAGAAAGATCTAGCTGAGCTTGGTGATCTTTATAAGTGCCATCTAGCGTTATCTCGCCGCTTAATGGCCCTTGCTGTGCGGCAGATGCATTTAAATTTGGCGATATCGTGATGTTGGATAAATCTAATGTGCCGTTAGCTCGAGGGTTTTGCCATGGACCAGAGGCAGATATTTTTCCATTTATCGCACCGGATACTTCTGGATAAAGGCTATTTATGGTGTTTACACTAATATTAATATCAGCGTTTAAATGACGCTTGTTTAAGACCTGCGCAATGGCTCGGATAACGTTTTTTTCATTTTCTCCTTCTTGCACAATATTCACGTTAGTAACGAATAAGTCGCTGGGGCCGGCATATACGGCGTTGCCTTTTATCTCTAGTGGCTCACCTTGTAGCACGCCAGATACCTGCATATCTTTTAGGCTCATATGCAGCCCACCACGCTCAGAGTACTGTAAAATACTTTCTATCTCGCCGCTTAAGTTCTCAGGTGCGTAAGTGCTGAATCGCTGCGCCGACACGTTGGAGAGCGTGGTTTTACCTTCCCATGCAATACTCTCGTTTAGGTAAAGGGTACCTGTATTAACTAAGCTACCTTCTAGCGCCTTAACATTGGCCTGATTGACATAGATATTGTTCTTTTTAAGCACAACATCCAGTGATACAGGCACATTGCCTATGTCTGGCAAGGTTACTGCACCGTCGCCCTTTAATTGGTAATCACCCATAGTGCCTTCAAGTGACAGCGTCCCTGCTTTTAATGCGGCGTTTTCCATTGTTGGAATAGGTTGTTCTTGCCATTTTGCAGTGAACTCAATGGGAAGTTCAGTATTGAGAACGTTTGCCGTCAAATTAGCCTCAGCGCTTACAGCCCCCATTGTCATGACGGAAAGGGCCAAATCATCAAGTGCTCCCGAAGCGTTTAAGCTTACGGTAAGAGGAGCATCATCAAGCACCGTCTTTACTCTAGCTGAAATGCTTAGTGGAAAGTTCCCTCTGAGCATAGCGCTTGCCTTTGCTTTTACTTCCCCTTGCTCATGGGCGACGACCATTTCTTCAATAGCAATATCACTGTTTTTGAACTGTGCATCAAGCAACGAGATTAATGCTATCTGTTGTGTGCTACCGTCTTGGGTAAGGTACAAGTCTTCAACCAATATGGTACCAAGCGATATGGGAATAGGAGCGGTAATGGTCGGTAGTTCAGGCACGTCGTAGCTAAGCGAGTAGGACTTAGGCAAGGCGCTTTCTGAACTTGAGGTCGCTTGCTTTGCTGTTTTCTCTGCGTTTTGTTCTGGCGGTTGTTGAGCCTGGGAAGATTGAATTTGAGAAGCTGTATTCGCGGCTGGTGAATTTGCATTTTTATCCGCCTCTATTAAAGCAATACGAACCCCTTTTGTGGCTAAACTGTCAAGAGTCAGCATCTGGTTGCCGCTAAAATCCGTAAGCTCTAGCTCATCTACTTCAATAGTTGTGGTAGGAAGCACAACGTTAATATCCGTAAGTACCAGATTCCCTACTTCAATGGGGATAGGTAAGCTAAACTCACCACTCGACTCTGTTTCTTCAACGTTTTCTGGCGAGGCAGCGAGTTGCGTTAAGGTGGCATTTTCAAGCGTGAGTTCATTTACGCAGACTCTTGGTTCAAAAAGACAACGCCACGTTATATCAATATAGGCGTACTGCGATGACACTCGCCACTGCGTGTTTTCCCAGCGTAAATCGCGTATTTCAAGAGTATCGGCAAAACTTCCCTCGATATCTTCAATGGAGAGGTTTGAAACGAAGGTGTTTGCAATAAGCTTTACCGTTGGGCCGCCCAACGGGCTGATAAGTAGCGCATAAATCGCAACTAATAGCAGTACAGGCGAGAGCAAGATGGCCGAAACTGTACGTTTTCTCATAGCTCAGGCCCCAAGATGAAGTGAATACGCCAGTCATTTTCTTGTTTTGATAAGCCTCTGGCTAAATATACTCTTACAGCGCCAATAGGTGACAGCCAGTGAACCCCGGGGCCGATACCATAAGCGAGAGAGTCGCTTATATCGTTTGCAGCTTTACCCGCGTCTACGAAAGCGGCTATTCGCCAGTTGTCTGCAATTGAGTATGCGTATTCTATGCTTGATGTAACTAAGTACTTTCCTCCAATAGACTCAACGTCGAGCTTGCCAGTCTCAGGGTTAATAACATCTGCTTTAGGCGACAAATCACGAAATTTAAATCCTCTAACGCTTTGATCGCCTCCAGCGTAAAAGCGAAGTGAAGCAGGCACATCATCGAAAGAGTTAGTTTTAATTGCTCCAATTTCCCCGCGTAAAGTTATTCTATGCTTATTTGCGTATGTACGAATTAACATAGCTTCAACGGCAGTTTTAGCATAATCAATGTCTGAGCCAAAGCCCTCGTTACCGTATTGAACCAGCGCTTGAAAATAAGTGCCGTTGCGAATGTTTAGTGCGTCGTCTTTATCACGGTAGGTTATGGAATAGCCTGGTAAAACTAACGATGTGGTGTTGGTATCAAGATCCCCCTGATCATATGTTTCTCTAAGGAAGGTTACCGAATAATCATGCTGCCAGGGCGAGTCATCCTGTTGCGTGTATCTATGTGCTGACAAAGAAAGGGTTTCACTCTCAAAAGACGTATTGGCGTACTCAATAAACTGATAGCCCGCTTCGATACTGGCATAGTCACGTGTGATATTTTTCATTGGAATGCGATAATCGGCGGTAACCGATTGCTCAGGCTCTGAAATGAAAATATCTGATGAAACTGAATGGCCTTTATCATTTACCCAAGGACGTTCCCAACCCAGGCGCACTCTAGGCCCGGTATCGGTAGCCGCGCCGACAGAGACATCAAATGCATCGGTAGGCCTGTGCTGAAGCGAGACTTCAATAGGAACCAGTAACCCTTCTGCGTCGCTTACTACCGGCCTTGCAATAACCCGGTTAAAGTATCCTGACTGATTTAATCGTCTGTTAAAATCGCCCAATACTGATGATGAATAGGCATCACCGGTTTTAAAAGGTTTTAGGCGCTTTATAATCGCTTTAGCTTTATCTTCACCGACAAATTTGAGTTCACCAAACTTATATTGAGGGCCGCTTTGTGCGATAAGCAGCACGTTTGCTTGTTTTTCGCCACGTACTAAATCTAGGCGTGTTGCCTGCCAGAAATAATCAAAATAGCCATTGGAAAGAGCGTAGTTAAACATGGAGGATTTAAATGACTCATAGACAGTCTGATTTAACACGTCGCCTTCTTTGAGCTTAAGTGAGTTGAAGCGTTCTCTAAATGCCTTATCTTCACGACCTGCACCAATGATTTCTCGGGTAACTTTGTTGATGGTAAGAGGAGTATTCAACGCAACCGTTACTGTGACCCTGTTCCCTTCTTGTATGCGTACCTTGGTTTCACTGTTGTAAAAGCCATAGGGTTGTACTGCCGTCGCCACCGTTTCTGCCACTTCATCTTGCCAATAAGGGTCAGTTAGTAATGCTTTTTCGACATCAAGCCCGCCTAAATGCAGACGAATATTATTACGTAGCTTCGCGTCTTCTACACCTTGAATATCATAGGTAATTGACTCTTGAGCCAAAGATACAGTGCACAGCATGCACAGCTGCACGCACAATAACCCCCTAGCTAATAAAGAATATGCTTTGGATGTTTTGCGCACTAGTTGTCGGAAAAAAAGGCCTTGCAAAGTGGCAAGTCCGCTCCAAGTTGAAGGCATGAAAAGGCTAAATCCTTAAGGTGACGCTATGCTCTGAAGCTTACCGTTCTAGGGTAAAGTCCATGTTATATCTGTGGTTAATAGTACCACATTTGCATTTTGTATCTGCAAAGTGCGACGAGAGATCAAATTATCGCGCCAATATTGTCTATATCAAACCAGCTAGGTTTATTTTTGTACATTGAGGCACGCCTTTGTATACTCGAACTGATGTATTTTGAGGATTACTTATTAGCTAAGTTCCGCCCGCAATAAAAAATCACAAGGGAATGTTATGTCTTATAAGAAGACTTTCTCACCGGCTACGCTTTTTGCCCTGCTATTGCTAGTTATTTCTACTGCGTTGAGTGCTGAACTGGCGGCGCAGAAAAATGCCTATGATGCTTTTAGTTCGCTGCCAACATATTGGACTCCATCTTTGTCACCCGATGGAACAAAAATCGCGTTTGTTCAAAACGTTGAGCAAGAAGAAGCGTTCGCCATGCTCGCCACTTACGACTTAAAAAAGGGGAAAAAGCACTACCTTCTGCGATCTGACAATGAGCGCGTAAAGATTAACTGGTACCACTGGGTAAACAACGAACGTATCGTGGTAAGTGCTCGCTATGAAACTCGTCGTGGTACCACAAAAGTGCATGACACCCGCTTGTTAAGCATTAAATTTGATGGTGAGGGCGGCGCATTTAATATGGTCGAATGGGAGCGAATTAAGCGTCGGGCAGGTAACCCTAACCACATTCCACAATTCCAAGATGAGGTTATCGATTGGCTACCTGATGACCCAGATCATGTACTTATAGCAATAGATGCAGAGGTGCTAGGTTTACCTTCAGTGTATAAGGTCAATGTTAACACAGGAGGCGTAAGCCGCATTATGCGCGGTAAAAAACGCATCAGAGATTGGCTTACCGATCAACAGAGTAACGTTCGTATTGGCATTTCACTCAATTATGACAGCGGTGAGCGTGAAGTTTTCCTAAAAGAGGAAGATGGTTGGCGAACTTTGTTTGCCTATAACGCCATGACTGAGAAGGGAGAATATCCTGTAGGCTTTGCAAAAGACCCTAATATCTTATACTTCAAGGGCTACAAAGGCGACTACCGCGCACTTTATACTCTAAACCTTAAAACCAATGAGCGAACTGAAGTGTATGCCGATGATGGGTACGACGTTGATGGCAGCCTGATTTATTCACCAGTTACCCGAGATGCGATAGGCGTGCGTCATGATGGTCGTTTTTATTGGGATGAGCGCTATGTTGCACTTCAAAACGGTATTGATATTGGGCTCCCCGATTACGATAACACGCTAGTCAGTTTCAGTGATGATGAACAAACCTATATTGTTTATTCTGAATCCGACGTATTGCCCGGGGTTTACTTATTAGGCGACCGCAAGGAAGGCACACTTGATGTATTATTTCAGCAATACAGCCAAATAGACTCCACGAAATTATCCGAGCATAAACTTATTGAGTACGAAGCCAGAGATGGTATCAAGATTGAAGCATATTTAACTCTTCCTAAGGGGGACGGGCCCTTTCCAACCATTATTCATCCTCACGGCGGGCCGGGGGCTCGGGATTTCAGCGGTTTCGACTACTGGACTGCATACTTCACCTCAAAAGGCTACGCGGTGTTGAGACCAAATTTTAGAGGATCAAGAGGTTATGGTTATAGTTTTGCGCAAAGCCAAATGAAGGGATGGGGCTTAGCTATGCAAGACGATATTACCGACGCTGCTGGTTGGATGGTAGAAAAGGGATACGCTGAGCAAGATAATATGTGCATAGTTGGCGCAAGTTACGGCGGCTATGCCGCGTTAATGGCAACAGTTAAAACTCCTGAACTGTTTCAATGCGCCGTGAGTTTTGCCGGAGTGAGCTCGCTTAAACACGTTATCATTCACTCTCGTCGCTTTCTGAATAATGAGTTTGTTAAAAATCAAATTGGTGACGACTACGATGATTTAGAAGCTCGCTCGCCTTATTACAATGCAGAAGGGATCAAGACGCCTATTCTACTTGTGCATGGCGAAGAAGATCGCATTGTACCGCCTCTTCACAGTCGTTACATGGCCGACGAATTAGATGACCTTGATAAAGTCTTTAAGTATGTTGAGTTGGAAGGTGGTGATCACCATCTATCAATACAGCGTAATCGGCATCTATTTTTTAAGGAAATGGATGCGTTTTTAGACCAATACCTAAAACCGACTAAAAACGAC
>JAXHTT010000057.1:0-21470 GCA_034190055.1 Pseudomonadota bacterium
TCAGCGTCTTCACTTAAATCCAACGCTTCGACTAACACACGCCCCATACGCCCGTTGGCGCCAAATAAACCTACTTTCATTCTATTGCTTTACACTTTTGTTAACCTTCAACTATCAGGCATTTTGCCAAATGCAGGTACTATTGCAATGTGAGATTCATATTAAATACGCATAATTAGAAACTAAGGACATCCTATTCACCATTGCTATATTTGTTAGTCAAAAATCAAGTAATAAAAATGGTTGTTAAACCTTCAGAAGGTCTCCAATAGACTAAACATTTTGAGATTTGCGATCGGCCGGTTTTAAGATAAAACATAGTATTATGAAGTTAGGCTTTCTTGTGTTGACCCGCAAATTGAGAGACGCTATGGCTTAGATTTATTGACCTAGGCCTTTTCAACTTTCTAAACACTTTTTGACGTGTACTTAAGCTAGATAGACCTACACAAAGCGTGAAATAAAATGACGATGCAGAAAACCCTTGTTTGGGACCTACCCACCCGCCTTTTTCATTGGCTGATAGTCGCAAGCCTATTAGCTCAATATGCCACGGTTGAATGGCTTGAAAACAAAGTCCAATGGCACTTCTATATAGGGTATTTCACCTTATTTCTTATTATGTTCCGCCTTATTTGGGGAGTGGTTGGTACACGGCACGCTAGGTTCAGTAACTTCGTCACTGGCCCTAAGAAGGTTTTTAGCTATGTAAAGACGCTTTTTAACAGGCAGTCAGAACCCGCTGTTGGGCACAACCCGCTAGGCGGCTGGTTTGTTATTGTTATGCTGATGCTATTGGCCATACAAGCCGTATCTGGGCTATTTATGACAGACGATATTTTCTTAGACGGTCCTTATCGACAGTTAGCCAGTGAAGAAACATTAGATTTGATGAACACTCTGCACCACCTTGCGTTTGATGCGTTACTTTATGTCATTGCATTACACATAGGCGCGATTATTTTTTACAGCGTATATAAAAAGCAGAAATTGGTTCCCGCCATGGTGCACGGTAGTAAAGGCTCGATAAAAGAATCGAAAACCGCAGGTATCGCGGACTCTCGACTGTTACGCGCACTTATTGTGGCGCTTATCGCTGCGGCGTTCGTTTATGTGGCAATTGAAGTGTATCCACCAGAACCACAAGTAAATGAATATTACTATTGAGCTGCACGACAGCCTATTGGCACTTGCAATAGCTTAACGAGCGGTAGCGATTTAACAGACACACCTTTTCAATAATAAAGGGGCGAGTAGCCCCTTTATTGATTAAAGAAAAAATCATTAGAAAGTGCGCTTAGCGTTTTCGCTTTTACCTATTTGCCGCTCACTGTTTCATCATATGGCAGCTGGTTCACGAACTAATCCTTTATCTCGCATTATCGATTCTATTTCTTCTACGCTTGACGGATCATCGATAGTCGAAGGGACGGCGACCGTTTCGTTGGCAGCAATTTGGCGCAGTAGCTTTCGAAGTATTTTACCTGACCGGGTTTTCGGTAGACGGTTCACCACAATCGCTCGCTTAAAACAGGCTACTGGGCCAATTTTATCGCGAACTCGCTGAATCAAATCCTGTTCTAACGCTTTCTCGTCCACACTCACACCATCTTTTAGAAGAACAAGCCCAACCGGTAGTTGTCCTTTCAATGCATCATTAATTCCTATCACGCTGCACTCGGCAATATCTGGGTGTGCCGCAAGCACTTCTTCCATTTCACCGGTAGACAAGCGGTGACCGGCAACATTTATAACATCATCGGTACGCCCCATAATAAATACGTAGCCGTCTTGATCCACATATCCGTTGTCTCCGGTACTGTAGTACCCTTCGAATTCGCGTAAGTAACCATCGACAAACCGCTGGTGATCTTGCCAAATCGTTGTTAAGCAACCTGGAGGAAGGGGTAATTGAATGGCAATAGCGCCCTTATCGCCTATTACTTGAGGTGCATCGGGACCTTTTAAAACCTTAACGTTGAAGCCTGGAGTTGGCACACTGGACGACCCCGGCTTTGTCTTCATTGGTTCAAGCCCCATTGGATTTGAGCAAATAGGCCAGCCAGTCTCGGTTTGCCACCAATGATCGATAACGGGCACGCCTACCTTCTCACTTGTCCAATAGTAGGTAGGCGGGTCGAGCCGCTCTCCTGCCATAAACAAAGTACGCAAACTCGATGTGTCGTACTTTGCTAAATACTCTGCATTCGGGTCGGCTTTTCGAATTGCTCGAAATGCGGTAGGTGCAGCAAAAAGTACATTCACTTTGTGAGTTTCTATCATGCGCCAAAAAGCCCCTGCGTCAGGGGTGCCAACGGGTTTACCTTCGTATAATACAGTGGTTGCGCCTTTTATAAGCGGTGCATAGACAATGTAAGAGTGGCCAACTACCCAACCCACATCTGATGCAGCCCAGAATACGTCGTCTTCACTCGTGCCGTACACCGCGCTCATTGAGTAGTTTAATGCAACTGCGTGACCACCGTTATCTCGAACCACGCCTTTGGGCTTTCCTGTGGTGCCTGATGTATAAAGAATATAAAGAGGATCTGTTGCATCAACGGCGACGGGAGAAGCAGGCTCGCTATTTTCAATCAAAGTATGCCAGTCGTAATCAGTTTCTTTATTTAACTCTGCAGTTAACTGCTCTCGCTGAAACAAAACGCATGCCTTTGGCTTATGCTCTGCTATTTTGACCGCCTCATCTACAAGAGGCTTATACGGTAAAACTTTGTTTCCCTCTATGCCACAGGACGCAGTAACTATTGCCACTGGCTTCGCATCATCTATTCTTACAGCAAGCTCATTCGCTGCAAAACCGCCAAATACCACTGAATGCACCGCTCCCAATCGTGCACATGCAAGCATTGCGATTGCCGCCTGAGGGATCATCGGCATATAGATAATAACGCGGTCGCCTTTTCTAACACCTAGGCGAGATAGCCCTCCGGCAAATTGCGCTACATCAGCAAGTAGTTCCTTGTAGGTAAGATGTTGGGTGGTTTCTGTTACAGGTGAGTCGTAGATAAGTGCGGTTTTATCGCCACGGCCATTGTTAACGTGATGGTCTAACGCTAGGTAACTTGTGTTGAGCTGGCCCCCTTTAAACCAATCATAGTAGCCGTTGTCTGCCTTTTGGCACCCCTTCTCCGGAGGTTGGAACCACGCTAATTTGTGCGCTTGTTCTAACCAAAACTTATCGGGATGCTGGGTAGAGGCAATATATTCATTTTTATAAGTCATATCCATTTCCTGAGTAGGGTTTTATATTTACCCTACTTCAGTTCAATCCAACCTGCTTATAAGACTTATGGCGTAAGTCGGCTAACGATTTGATTTACATAAATTTAAAATTCAGGAAACATCTATGAGAGCTTTTAGATTGAGAGGAATTAACAAAATAAATATCTATTCGACCTTGGCCACTGTGAGGCAACCTCGCATTTATAGCTAATTTTGCGCCTCAATTACCTTTTCACGCCAATCACTTATGCTCATTGGCTTGTCTAAGTAATAACCTTGAAACACGCTACACCCACACGCCTTTGCTTCGATTAGTTGCCCTGTAGTTTCTATCCCTTCTGCTACAGTATCAAGATTCAGTGCCTTCGCCATATTACAAATATTCGTGACGAAAACGTGTTTTTCTTTTGAGCCTTCTATTGCTTCAATAAAAACTCTATCAACTTTGAGTTCGTGTATTGGGAGCTCTTGAAGGAAATTAAGATTTGAATCACCAATACCAAAGTCATCAATAGATAAGCTAAAACCTTGCTGCGCTAAATCCCTTACTCGGCGCTGTATTATGGTCACACCTTTAATCAAAGCACCTTCTGTCAGTTCCAGTTTTATGCACTTGTGTGCCACTCTCCATTTGTTAACGATTTCTACAAAATCTCTTACGAAGTCAGCGCGCGCCAGGTGCTTCGCACTTATATTAATTGATAGCTTAGTGTCTATACCGTTAGCATTGCATTCGCTCAATAATTTACAGGCTTCATTACAGACCCATAACCCAACATCAGCAATAAAGTCGTTCTGTTCGGCAATAGGAATAAACTCTGCAGGCGTAACGACACCAAGATGAGGATGGTTCCACCTAATCAATACTTCAGAGCTTATAAGATTTCCGCTACGACAATACTGAGGCTGAAGCTCTATAAACAACTCATGGTTAGCGATAGCTCTATTTAGAGAGTGTTTTAAGTAGTTATAACGGTCTATGTCAATGCCGTTGATATGCGAATAGACGTGTTCCCTCTTCTCGTCTAAGTAAACAATATCCTCATTGACGACCTTTCTAAATATAAGCTCTTTTATTTTTTTGTACGACAAGTGCTTTGGGGGGACAGCACAGCTAACTGTCTTTGTTTCTGTAGCCAACGCTCTATTATGCAAGGTGATCGGTACTAAAACGTTGTCTCGAAGACAATGAATACACTTTAGTGCCGCGTTTTTCGCCGTGGAATCATCTTCGTAATGAGTTCCTAAGTGGAGAATAAAGCTACCGCGATCGCATTTAAATACTTTTGCATTGAACTCTTCATTGGTTTCAAAAACACGAACGAAGCGGCTGGCCAATATACGTAGAATGTAGTCAACAGTCGGTTCTCCAAACGCATCTTCATACTCAGCAACGTTGACAAGACTAATCCTAATAAACACAGAGAGCGCCTTATCTGACGTTGCTAAAGCAGCTTTATCTAAAAGATATTGCTTGAAATGATGAATATTTGAAAGTCCGGTTAAAGGATCTGTCAATGCTAATTGTTTGAAGCGAACTACTTCAAAGTTCAATTTTGAAACCGTGCGAATACTTGCAATGACAAGCTCTTGATTATGTACCTTGCATGTTTTTAAACTAACATCACACGCTATTCGTTTTCCGTTTTTGTGGCGTAGGCATTCGTTTACTGTCGCAAACTTTGAACAGTGCGCTACTCCTTCGGCTAAATTTAGCAGGTAAGAAGGCTCAACACTGTTTTGAACCTTTGTCGCTAGTAACTTAACGTCTTGACCTATTAGCTCTTCTGGCTCAAATCCCAACACAGAAGCAACATATTCGTTTGCCGATAGTATGGTGCCATTTTTGTCAATGCTGAGCACAGCACTATCAACGCCATTCAAAATACTTGTTAGATAGTCTGTGTAATTGTGTTGTGAATCAGACAGTCGCTGAGTTTCCGTTTCATCCTGGACGACACCGTACAAGCGAGTAAGTTTTAAGCCTAAATTAGCATGGCGCCCCACCTGCAAAAATACGGTTAGTTTTATATTTTTAGTTCGTCCTTGCTTGTCGGTAATAGTGAGATACTTCGTAAAGTGCCTTTGCTTCTTTATCGCTTTGAGAATTTTTTGTTTAAGGTCGTCTCTATCTTCAAAGGGAATTACTTCAAGCACATCTTGTAAGTTAACGCTTTTTGAATGTTGTAACCCTAACAAGCTTTTCATGGTTTGGGTTGAAGAAAACGCGCCTGTGAATCTGTCTATTTGCCACGCTCCTACTTTTGAAATAGCACTTACCTCTTCAAGGAGTGACAGCTGTTCAGTTAACTTATCTGAATAGGGATGCCTGACAAGCTCATACTGGTAATTTAATTCTACTTTTTGGCGCAAAATATCTATGTAAGTATGTTGATGTGCGCTTAAATTGCTTTGTTTTACAAACGTAAGTACAACCCCCAGCACGTCGTTTTGCATATCCCGTACAGCTGCCACAACAACATAGTGTTCACGAAAGCTTACTAATGGTTGGGGTAAAGTGAAATCACTCACAGGTAACGGTGCACTCATTGGCGTTAAAGGGAGCATGAGTAACATATGAGGAGGGAAAACAACGAGATGTGACTCGGTCTGTAAGTGTTCGCTATCACTTGCGATTATCGTGGCGTGACCGGTATTGGGGTTTAATGAAACCAACAATATGCAAGGCGACTCTATATTATGCCTACTTTCAGTAAGTAACGCAGAAATACTATTCTGGGTTACTCGTATTGTGGAAAGCATGCGTTCACTGCGTAAATCCATCTAAGCAAGTCCTCAAAAACCAAAAAACTCAGCGAATATAAAGCGCAGTCAATATACCTACTCCAAAAACATTTGGAGTATTGCCGGACGCTAAAAAGCTTCGTTATTTTTCAACAGTGACACTGTTACCTTATAAAAACACCCGTCTCGGTACCTTTATAAATAAGCTATTTATCGTTATTAGATTTATTTATACGTTCGTTAATTCTTTAAACATAAACAAAATATGTTCATATTTCCAGCAGATTATAAACAATAGATAGGCACGCTCGATAAAGTCAAAGAGTTTGATGAAAGAGAGAGAAAATAAGCCTTGATTGCTTGACACTGTTTGATAAAACAAGAATCTTAGTATTACCACGCCTCGAAATGCACACTGAAAGTGATAGGCGCTGAAAGAATGGGTGCTGCTGAAAAGTGGTGGAGCACTGGCCTCAACAGCACCTAGAAATTAGTCTTTTTTGTAGTCATCGTGGCAAGACTTACAGCTTGCCCCTATTTTACCAATAGCACCGCGATACGCGCTCTTGTCACCGGCATCCACTGCAGCTTGAAGACCTTGTGCGGCCGTTTTAAGTGCCATCACTTTCTTTTCTACATCTGAGAAGTTTTCCCAAATTTCATCTTTAGCACCAGTTTCTACGTCAAACTTACGTGTGTCGACGGCTAGATAGTCACCCATCATGTCGGCAAGCTGCTCAAGACGTACAGCGTTGGTTTGCATTACGCTTTCATTGAACGGAAGCGCGCCTTTGGCCATACCACCCAACGGGCCCATGTTGCTTCGAACTAATTGAAAAACAGCTTGGCGGTACTGAGTTGCTGCTTTAGCGTGTTTTTCAGATGAAGCTTCCATAACTTCAGCTGTCGCTGAGCCTGAAATCACTGCTCCAGCGGTTACTGCTACGATCATTGCTTTATTAAATAGTCTCATGCCGGTTCCCTTTTTTAATTACTGGTCATCTGCTACTACGTTTGCAGATATTTTATCTTTTACTTGTGAGTCTATCGTGACGAATAGTTCGTTTTAGCGCAAGAAATTTAACGGTGAACAAGCGTATTCAAGGGATTAGCCGCACTTAGCCCACTATCAACTAATATTCGAATGAAAAGGGACACCCACTTACTTCACCTTTACAAAGTACAGGTTTGGACAGACACTCGCTCTAGCCTCATAACGTACAGTTTCGGACAGTCACTCCATATTATCTCGTTTAAAAAGCGAAACCGTCCTAACAAATTGTAGGCGTAGTAAATTTGTACTTAGGCACAGAAAAGCCCTCTCTAGGAGGGCTTTGAATCTAAAATAAGTGCAAAACTAGTTAGTTAAGTCGTCAAAGAATTTCTTCACGCCGTCGAAGAAACCTTGCGCTTTCGGGCTGTGCTTGCTCGACGCTTTGCCCATTGACTCTTCTAGCTCTTGCAGAAGCTCTTTTTGACGTGATGACAGGTTAACTGGTGTTTCGACCACAACCTTGCACATCAAGTCGCCCATAGCGCCACTTCGCACTGACTTAACGCCTTTACCACGTAAACGGAACATGCGGCCAGTCTGCGTTTCGGCACTAATTTTCAGCTTAACTTTACCGTCTAAAGTAGGTACTTCAAGTTCGCCGCCGAGTGCTGCTGTAGTAAAGCTTAGCGGTACTTCACAATACAGGTTGTTGCCATCGCGTTGGAATATGTCGTGTTCACGAACGTGTACATGTACGTACAGGTCACCCGCTGGAGCACCATTCTCGCCCGCTTCGCCTTCGCCAGAAAGACGAATACGGTCTCCTGTGTCTACGCCTGCAGGGATCTTAACATTAAGAGTCTTAGTCTTTTCTTTGCGACCATGACCGTGACAGCTGTTACAAGGATCTTCAATAATCTTGCCCTTGCCTGAACATGTCGGACAGGTTTGCTGTACAGCAAAGAAACCTTGGCGCATTTGAACCTGACCGTTGCCGTGGCAGGTAGGACAGGTTTTAGGTGAAGAGCCTTTCTTCGCTCCCGAACCATCACAGACTTCACACTCTACCAAGGTTGGAACGCGAATATCGACGCTCTTACCACGAACCGCTTCTTCCAAACTAAGCTCTAGGTTGTAACGTAGGTCTGAACCTTGACGAGCACGTGACTGACGTCCACCGCGACCACCGCCGCCAAAAATATCACCAAATACATCGCCAAAGATATCGCCGAAGTCGGCACCACCACCGAAGCCGCCGCCACCGCGGTTTGGATCAACTCCTGCGTGGCCGTATTGGTCGTATGCTGCACGCTTCTGCGAATCTGACAGAATTTCGTAGGCTTCCTGAATTTCTTTAAATTTGCCTTCCAGGTCTTTATCGCCTTGCGTACGGTCAGGGTGATATTTCATCGCAAGCTTTTTGTACGCTTTTTTAATTTCGCGGTCGCCTGCGCTTTTATCTACCCCGAGTACTTCGTAGTAGTCTCGTTTCGACATATCGTTTACATATCCTACTTTTTTGTCGACGAGCATGTAATGCTCGCCGAATCTACATCTGACTGTTGTGAAAATAACCTGTTTAGGTTTTTAATAACGCTAGGTCATTTAAACCAAGTTATTTGCATCAAGTTATTTACACAACAAAGGCGCAACAAGAAATTCCTGATGCGCCTGAACTGCTTAAACGGCCCGCCACTTTAGATTAACGGGCCCGACACAACAGTTTACTTCTTGTCGTCTTCTTTCACTTCTTCAAATTCTGCGTCAACAACGTCATCGTTTGCTTGACCAGAAGAAGCTTGCTGCTCAGCGCCTTCTGCGCCACCAGCTGCTGCTTGTTGAGCTTGCGCCGCTTCCATCAGCTTGCTAGACGCTTGAATAAGTTCTTGCGTTTTCGCTTCGATTTCTGCTTTGTCTTCGCCTTTAGACGCTGTTTCTAGCGCAGTAAGGGCTTCTTCAATTGGCGCTTTGTCTTCTGCACTTAGTGCATCGCCAACTTCTTCAAGCTGCTTACGTGTAGCGTGGATCATGCCATCAGCTTGGTTGCGCGCTTGAATTAGCTCTTCAAACTTCGCATCAGCTTCTTTATTCGCTTCTGCGTCTGCTACCATTTTTTCTACTTCTTCATCGCTTAGGCCTGAAGAAGCTTTGATAGTGATCTTCTGCTCTTTACCTGTGTCTTTATCTTTCGCAGACACGTGTAGGATACCGTCAGCATCTAGGTCGAAGGTAACTTCGATTTGCGGTACACCGCGCGCTGCTGGACGAATGCCTTCAAGGTTGAACTGACCAAGAGACTTGTTGCCGCTTGACTGCTTACGCTCACCCTGTAGTACGTGCACTGTTACCGCAGACTGGTTGTCTTCTGCTGTTGAGAAGGTTTGTGACTTCTTAGTTGGGATAGTCGTGTTCTTCTCGATAAGCGCAGTCATTACACCACCCATTGTCTCGATACCTAGAGACAGAGGTGTAACGTCTAGAAGTAGTACGTCTTTAACGTCACCCGAAAGTACACCACCTTGAATTGCCGCACCTACTGCTACCGCTTCATCAGGATTAACGTCTTTACGTGGCTCTTTGCCGAAGAACTCACTTACATACTTCTGTACTAGCGGCATACGCGTTTGACCACCCACAAGGATGATGTCGTTGATATCGCCTACAGATAGGTCTGAATCAGCTAGTGCTTGCTTAAGCGGGTTAAGCGAGTTTTTCACTAAGTCTTCAACTAGAGACTCAAGTTTTGCACGAGTAAGCTTAATTGCTAAGTGCTTAGGACCTGTTGCATCAGCCGTGATGTAAGGCAGGTTTACTTCTGTCTGTTGTGAAGAAGAAAGCTCGATTTTGGCTTTCTCGCCAGCTTCTTTAAGACGCTGCATTGCAAGCGGATCTTTACGAAGGTCGATGCCTTGATCTTTCTTGAACTCTTCAACTAGGTAGTTAATAACACGGTTATCGAAGTCTTCACCACCAAGGTGTGTGTCACCATTAGTTGCTAGTACTTCAAAGGTGTGCTCGCCATCTACTTCGTCAATTTCGATGATAGAGATATCGAATGTACCACCACCTAAGTCATATACCGCAACAACGTTATCGCCTTGCTTCTTATCCATGCCGTAAGCAAGAGCTGCAGCAGTTGGTTCGTTGATGATACGCTTAACTTCAAGACCTGCGATACGACCCGCATCTTTAGTTGCTTGACGCTGAGAATCGTTAAAGTAAGCAGGAACAGTAATTACTGCACCAGTTACTTCTTCGCCAAGATAGTCTTCAGCGGTCTTCTTCATTTTCTTCAGTACTTCAGCAGAAACCTGAGGAGGCGCCATTTTTTCGCCTTTAGCTTCTACCCATGCGTCACCATTATCAGCACCTACAATTTTGAAAGGCATGATGTCGATATCGCGCTGCACTTCTTTATCTTGGAAGCGACGACCAATTAGACGCTTGATAGCGAATAAGGTGTTTTCAGGGTTAGTAACCGCCTGACGCTTCGCTGATTGACCTACAAGCGTTTCACCATCGTTTGTGTAAGCGATGATTGATGGTGTTGTACGATCGCCTTCCGCGTTTTCAAGTACGCGAGGTTTGTCGCCGTCTAGAACTGCGACACATGAATTCGTTGTACCTAAGTCGATACCAATGATTCTACCCATTTCGTGTCTCCGAATAAGTTTCTTAATACTGTACTTTTAGTGGGGTTATTCCCCGGCTTTTCAATAGATGCCAGTAAAAAAACTGACATTTTCGTGTGTTTGTCGCAAAAAAGCGTATTAAGCTTGCGTATCCACACCGTCGCTTGGCGCGCGCGATACCATAACCATGGCAGGGCGTAACAAACGGCCGTTAATTTGATAACCTTTTTGCATCACAGCCATTACTGTGTTTGGCTCGTGATCTGCACTTTCTTGCATAGACATTGCCTGATGCAAATCTGGGTTGAAGATTTCACCCTGCGGATCAATAAGGCTTAATCCGAATTTCTCAATAGTGCTTAAGAAAGTTTTGTGGGTCATTTCCACACCTTCTAAAAGCGGCTTTACAGCTTCATTGTCACCATCGGTCATTTCGATAGCGCGTTCTAAGTTGTCGATAACCGGAAGCAATTCGCCAGCAAAACGTTCAAGGGCAAATTTACGTGCTTTTTCTACTTCGCCCTCAGCGCGACGACGAGCGTTATCAGCATCTGCGCGCGCGCGAAGCACACCGTCCTGCTGTTCTTTAATAGTTGCTTGCGCTTCAGAAAGTGCGGTTTCTAGTTCGTAAATGCGCTGTGCATTTTCGTCTAGCTCTACGCCTTCTGCTTCTGATGCTTCTACCTGCGCTTCATCAGCATTGATTACAGTCTCATCTACTGTATTTTCTTGTTCTGCCTGCACGTCGCGATTATCGCTCATGCCTACCTCCAAACGTTTTTCTTAATTAGGCGATGCCCAATAACACTAAAATTACTGGGAATAACTTCGTTGCGCTTAGTTATGGGGCTAGTTTTAAGGTGATCAAGGGTATCCACAATAATTTTGTGGATGATTTTTAAAAAATCGTGGGAGATGTGCCATTTGTAAAAATCATGTTATTGTCGGAACATGAAAACTGCACAATCATGCGTTTTGAAAATGCCTGCAACGACATAGACGGGCTATTACACGGAATATCTATGCTAAGTATCTGGACGGTTGGCACTATCGTCGGTTTTTACCTTCTCGCGCTTTTCGCTTTAGCATTTTGGGGCGATAAACACTTACGTGATAATCGGCAACACCCTGCATTGTATAGTCTTGGGTTAGGCGTGCACTGTACATCTTGGGCATTTTTTGGCACTACGTCGCAAGCAGCACAGTACGGATGGGCAGTCATCCCTACTTATTTAGGGATCATGCTGACTATGGCATTTGCATTTCCTGTGGTGCTTCATATAAGTAGACTGTGTCAACAACATAACATTAGTTCTTTAGCGGACCTCATCTCACTTAAGTACCAGCACTCTCATTTAATTGCCGCACTTATCACGCTGCTATGTTTTTTTGGCGTTGTGCCCTATATAGCCTTGCAGCTAGACGCCATTACGAAATCGATAAATTTACTCACCGCAGAGCCTCAATCAAGCACACCTTGGTTGAGTATTTACGTGGCGAGTTTACTGGCCATATTTGCCATAACCTTTGGCACCCGCACGCTAAATTTGACCGAAAAACATCCTGGGTTACTTCTGACCATTGCCTTCGAGTCGGTGATAAAGCTTGTGGCACTTTTGGCAGTAGGCGTTTTTGTTTGCTTCTTTTTATTCGATGGTGTCTTGGATTTGGTATCAAATGCTGCCTCAAATGGCAGTGCCAGAGGTGTTATTTACGCTGATAGCGCCCCCTGGGTCTATGCATCACACGTAGTTTTAGGCGCTTGTTCCATGTTCGTACTACCAAGGCAGTTTCACATGAATTTCGTCGAGCAAAACGGTGAGGGTGAACTTAAAACCGCGAGATGGCTATTTCCACTCTATTTATTTGGTATGACGTTGTTTGTTATCCCCATCGCTCTTGCTGGCAAAATGCTGCTTCCGGCAACAGTAAGTTCAGATGCCTACGTACTCGCTCTGCCCTTATCGACCGAAAACATCGCCCTTTCGGGCTTTGCTTTTATTGGGGGGTTATCGGCTACCACTAGCATGGTAATTGTAGCTACCCTAGCCCTTGGAATCATGATTTCTAATAATGTGGTCACCCCACTTTGGCTAAAAGCACGCTTGAAAACATCACCTAACCGCTCTATGGAGCCAAGCAATATTCTCTCTATTCGGCGACTTACCGTTTTAATCGTACTTAGCATTGCACTGTGGTATCACTTAAATATTAGCCAAGCTGCGCCTTTAGTAAAAAGCGGCGTTATCGCCATAGCTTTATTGGGGCAGTGTATGCCTGCACTTATGTTTGGTATTTACTGGCAACGGAGTACAAAAGCTGCAGCTATTTGCGCATTGCTAGTAGGCTTTATTTGTTGGGCCGTATTTTTGCTCTACCCCAGTTTAATGTCTAGCTACTATTTTGACCCAGTACCTACTGACCAGGCTTTAGGTCTAGGTTTTGCTTATTCATTAATAGCTAACTGCATAACCTTTGTTGCAGTAGCGCTGATCACATCAGAACGTGGCGCTATACAGGATAATGTAGAAGCACCACATGATGGTGCTCCTCATCTACTCGTAAAAGTCCGTGATTTAATAGCGCTTACTGAGCGTGTTCTTGATATCGGTACTCACAGTCAACTTGTGCAGCAGCTTTCGGTGGATGTTAACCGCGCCTCAAGTAACGGGTATGCCAGCCAGGCTCTTATTGATAGAGTGGATGAACTGCTTGCCGCCCAAGTGGGGGCGCCCAGTGCGCGAATATTGTTGGGGGCGATTGCAAATACCAGCAGTGATAGCTTGCCTGAGTTAGTTGATTGGGTAGAAGAAGCGTCCCAATCATTTCAATTCAACCACGAAGTACTTCAATCGTCTGTGCAAAATATCGAGCAAGGTATAAGTGTACTCGATGACAAACTACAGTTGCTGGCCTGGAATGACAGATATACAGAGCTCTTCGCCTATCCTAAGGGATTTCTCAAAGCAGGCATGTCTATTACTGAAATACTCAGCTATAACGCCAAGCGCGGTTTATTTAGCTCCTCTAACATAGAGCCTGAGCCCTTCACTATTCAGTCTGAAATTAATAAACGCGTTAGTTTTATGTTGGATGGTAGTCGCCATAAATTCATTAGAAAACAAGCAGACGGAAAAGTAATAGAATTAAACGGCGCTCCGCTTCCTGGTGGTGGATATGTGACTACTTACAGTGACATAACAGAATACATCGCAATTCAACAGCAGCTCGAAAACTCGAAATTGGAGTTAGAGGAGCGGGTAGCTATGCGCACCGCAGAGTTAGAGGAGGCTAGGCGTCAGGCAGTGCTGGCAAATGAGAGTAAAACGAAGTTTCTCGCAGCTGCCGGCCATGACTTAATGCAGCCTTTCAATGCGGCGGCGCTGTTTGCCTCGATGCTCAGTAAAAAAGCCCAAGGCGGTGAAATGGCAGACCTGTCTAAGGGAGTCGTCAACTCGCTTGATAGTGCCCAGAGTATACTTACAATGTTACTGGACATGACCAAGCTAGACGCTGGAGTGTTAAAAGTTCAAAAAGGCGTTTTTCCTTTAAATGAAATTTTATCTTCGTTAGCCCAAGAATTTAGTATCATTGCTGAGCAAAAAGGCGTCTGCCTTAGCTACATCCCCTCAAGTCTATTTGTATATAGCGATAAAAATTTACTGAGAAGAGTAGTTCAAAATTTACTGTCAAACGCCGTTCGCTATACGTCAACAGGAAAAATAGTAGTCGGTATAAGAAGAGCAGCTTGTTCAAACGAAAACATTGAAAAGTCTAAAAAGATAAGAATAGTAGTCTGTGATACCGGTAATGGCATCGCCGCCGATGAGCAACAAAACATTTTTAGTGAATTCCATCAGTTAGATAATCCAAATAGTAGTGAAGGCATCGGTTTAGGTTTAACGATAGTTGAACGAATATGCCGCTTGCTAGGCCATCGAATATCACTAGAATCAACTATCGGGAGAGGCAGCTGTTTCTCCATTCATCTAGATTTAGCGCATACACCTGAGCCATGCAACCACCAACATATTGCTCATAACCCACCTTTTCAGTTATCAAAAAATTCTGAGTCCAATGTCAATTCGCCTTCAGCTTTTTTACTTGGGCGCTCTGTATTGCTTATAGAGAATGATGATCAGGTCGCAGCAGCAATGCGTTCATTGCTAGGAGATTGGGGAGCTGAGATTTACTGGATTAAAGGACAGCAGGATACACTCCCTACTAGAAAAAGCTTTGACGTACTAATTGCAGACTATCACCTAAATGCCGGTGAGAGAGGTATTGAGTGTGCAGACCTACTTGCTCAAAACGGCTTTTCGTTCCATTTCACGCTGCTCATTACAGCTAATCGTAGTCATAAAGTGCGGGAGGAAGCGGCGTCACTAGGTATGGCTTACTTACCGAAACCTGTAAAACCGCTCGCGCTGAAGCGCCTATTGAAACAAGGTCTTGAAAAATAACTACTCTGGCAATCCAATATGCATTTTCGCGGTGCTATATTCCAAAGTAACAATAAAGTCTTTTAACAGGTCGTAACCAATGAGCCCAACCACTTTCTTACCACCGAGTCTGCTTCCTAATTCTTTGTATTGGCTTTCTATATGTGTCTTTTGACCTTCAGTAGGAAAACTCACCTTAACATCACTGATCTCATACGGCCCAAATTTTACAGTGTCAGCTGTTGCAAACTCATTAACACCAGAACCGTTTACTCCATAAGATTCCGACGTCGCCTCAACTTTATCTAATAGACCAACTCTAGATGCCACTTTTCTGTCAACAAATAATGAACCCGAATTACCTGTGTCAATAAGAAGCCAATGTGCTTTACCATTGATTTCAATTTGCGCAATAGGCATTCCACTCCCTTGCTGGACCACAGTGCGAACATTAGCCACATCGTACATATTCACGCTGTCTCTAGTTATCAGTCTCATTTTTTTGTTGGGGTAGTCTAATTGAACAATGAAGTTTTGAAAAAAGCTTGCCCCTAAAAGCAGACCGTTTGAATGATGGCCTAGGTTTCCTTCAACCAAGCTATCGAGTTCGAAATCTGAGCCAAATATATTTACCTTCACATTATTAAATGTGCTTCGCTTCTCAATTTTATATACCCCCTGAATTTTGACCGCTCTTCCGCCGTCTAACTCAAGGTCATGTTTCCCGATGAACGCTTTATTAATACTGTTTATCTGCGCGCCGGAATCGAGCATAACGCGAGACTCTATACCTTCTATGGTTACAGGTAAAAATACGTGGCCTCTGTCGAGTGTAAAGTCAGTCCAGTGAGTAGCTGCAGCGCGGCAAAAGAGAGGGAGAAATAAAGCAATTAATAGTGCAGAACGCTTCATAAAAGTCCTTTTTATTAAATTTTGATTTTTTGGTTATTCGAAGTAAAGTTAACACATAGCTTTTGCGACTTCTATTCCTACAGAATATTCGTTAAATTTTAATACAATTAGAGTGTTAGACATGCATTGCATTTTTGAACGCTATGCCCGCCTTGGTTCTGTTGATAACGCCAAGCTTTCTTAACACCGCAGAGACATGTTGTTTAACGGTAGACTCAGAAATGTCGAGTTCGTAAGCAATCTGCTTATTGAGCAAGCCATCTGATACCATCCGTAGCACTTTAAGTTGATGAGGTGTGAGTTGTTTCAACCTAGCCGTGAAATCACCTTGGTCGGATACACTTTTCGCACCAGAGGCAGCAGAATTTTGTAGCGACCCCGAGGGCATCTGAACTGATGGAGGTATCCAAGTTTCCCCATCTAATACTGTATTTACTGCGTCAATAATGCACTCAACCGAGGCAGATTTAGGAATAAAACCACTTGCACCTAGTGCAAACGACTTTGCCATAACGTCGGCTTCTTCTTGTGCGGTAATAACCACTACTAGGACATCAGGGTATAGCGCATGTACTTGTGCAAGGCCATTTAACCCTTCATTGCCTGGCATGGTAAGGTCTAAGAACAGCAGGTCTATGTCTTGATCTTCCTCAAGATGAGAAAGGGTACTTGGGAAGGTAGACGTCTCTACAAGCTCGAGGTGCTCCACGCTAGTTAATGCATGGCACATAGCGGCCCTAAACAAAGGATGATCGTCAGCAATCAAAATTTTTACGGACATAATGCTATCAACTTGTAACTACCTTGTTAATTAACATACTATCACGCCGGCCTAAAAAGGTTAATGCTTTAGCGTAACTAGTTACACAAGACCTTCGACCCCCAATATTCTCGCAGGTATCGATCGCGTAAAAGCGAACGCGCCTAAGCACATAGGCCTAGGCGCGATGAGCGTCGTTAGGTTTACTTAAGCTTTATCGATTAGAACCGATAACCTACCGTAAGATGCACGGTACGTGGATCACCGTAATAACCGATAAGTGTTGTATCGCCACCGAGACCTGGCCCAAAGTTACCCTCACCGTCTTGTGTGACAAAGTCATATCCACCAACCAGATACTCTTCATCCGTCAAGTTTTTCACATGTAATCCGGCATACCAGTCGCCTTCAACACTCTCCCAGCGCGCGCTTAAATTCACCATTCCGTAAGCGTCTTGTTGAATAAGGTCGCTGGTTTCAAAGATAAGGTAATCATCGCGATAGTAATAGTTGGCGTTGAAGGTAATATCTCCAAAACTCGTTTCTAGAAAGTAATTAGCATTAAAGTTAAAGGTATTCTCAGGTGTACTGGCTAGGCCAATCAACGGAGGAATGGCATTGTTTTTCTTAATCTCGAAGTCAATATAACCGTAAGCAACATCAAACTGCAGGTTATCGGTTGCTACCCACGTCATTTCTAACTCGGCACCTTTTGCGGCAGTTTCTGCTGCATTTCGCAGGCGCTGATCAAGTGCGGTAGGATCAGACAAATCCCCTTCTACACCAATGTACTGACGATCTTTGTGATCATATGAAAATAAAGTGATATTCATACGAAGCGCGTCGCTTAAATCGCTTTTCACGCCCACTTCGAAGCTATCTACGACTTCAGGTTCAACACCAGGCTCATTGGTTTGAGCACGAGGGTTGAAGGTGCCCGACTTAAAGCCTTGTGAGTAACTTGCGAAGAACATGGTATCGCGGTTCATTTGATATTCCAGCCCCACTCGCGGGGTAAAGCGAGACCAGCTTTCTACCGCCGGCGCATCCAAGACATCATCACCATTAGTGTCTGTCCCAAGTACCTGAGGAACTAACTGTCCGTCAGGGCGCACATAGCCATCTAACCAGTCGGTGTAAGGATAAACATTGGCAAATATCAAACCGTTGTTTACAAATGCGCTCTTTTCTTCATCGGTGTAACGGGCACCAAGCGAAAGCGATAGCTTATCGGTAACGTCGTAGTTCATTTGCGCATAAGCAGCCCAGCTTTCTGAATTATTGCAGCCCGTCACCTCCCTGGTTAATCCCGGCGCTCCTAATGATTGACCAAGCACACCTAGGATTGCGTCAAAGTTTCCGCAGCTTCACCGTCATAGAAGTATAAACCGGAGACAAGGCTGAAAGTATCTCCGATATAGTTAGCTTGAATTTCGTGAGTATCGTTACTGTCGTCATACTCTGCCGGTACATCGAAAATAGGCAAGGGTGTATTGTCGAAATCGATGTTGGTAGGTGAATAGCTTTCTCTGTGCGAACCAATATATTTAAGCTCTAAATCATCATTCACTTGGTATCGCGCAAGCCAGTTATAGCCTTCTAACTCGACTTTATTCCACGTCGGAAGGCTAGTGTAGGAATCGAAAACCGAATCAGGTACAGGCGCATCTGTCAAAATACTGGGAATTAAGCGATAGCCGCCTTTCGCGTTTGATGTATCTTCGGTTTTATCCCAACCAATGCGGAAAAATAAATCTTCGCTTGGATGAATCTCAAGTGTCACACGGGCTGCCCAGAGATCTTTGTTATAGTTTTCTTTGTCCTGGTTAGGCAACGCGCTTACTAAGTATTCGCCGAAACCATCGCGGTTTAGATTGGCATAACCCACGCCAAGGTACACCGTATCTTCAATCAATGGTATTTGACCGGTCACTCTAATATCTCGCTGACTGTAGCTGCCTACGGTAGCCTCAACATTCATTTGCGTATCGCCAGTCATTTCTTTAGTGACGTATTTAACTGCCCCGCCAATGGTGTTCTTTCCGTAAAGGGTTCCCTGTGGGCCTCGTAATACCTCAATACGCTGTACGTCTAACAAATCAAGTACGGCCCCTTGTGGGCGAGCAATATACACATCATCCACATAAATACCTACGCCGGGTTCATAGCCCCATAGCGGGTCTTGTTGGCCTAATCCGCGAATAAATGCTGTTAAGGTTGAATTGGTACCACGGCTGGTTTGCAGCGTTGTATTGGGTGAAAACTGCTGTACTTCGGTAAGAACACTGATTCCCTTCTCGCCAAGCTCAGCAGCGCCAACAGATGTAATAGCAACGGGCGTTTCTTGCAGTGACTCTACGGTTCTTCGTGCCGTTACTTCAATGCGTTCTAGCTTTCCCTTTTGCTCTTGTGCGTCAGCATTGACTTGATCATCCTGTGCGAATACTGGCGCTGTACTTACTACGCTAGCCACCGCAAGGGCACATAAGCTAAGCATGGGACGTTTTACTGTAACTCTATTAAGTTCTTTTGTCGTAACAGTGGCTGAATAGAATTGGTAGAGTGATACCAAGCTATTAATGAGTGTTGATTTAGACATAGTGAGTCCTTGTTGTTCTAAGTTTTAGGGCCTGTTGGTCTTTGCTGTACTTCAAAGATCAATAGGCTCACGTCACTGTCGGATGTATTGCCTACGGTCAAAATCACTTTAGTTAATTAATTGTTAATAGTATGTAGTACCATCGTACTATGGGATTTTTATAAAAGTAACGTCAAACTTTATGTCTGTTATGAATGCTTTTTATCTGATTTGCATACACTTTGTGTTTTTCGGTGTGTGCAAATCTTTAATCGACTTAACTGTTTCGGATCATCTGCGGTCACAGATTTTTTAAGGATAATAACTATGTTAAGTATGATTGGCTTAGTAGGCGGTCTGTTGTTGCTTATTGTTTTGACAATACGCGGAATGAACCTCTTTATTGCTGCACCTTTGTGTGCGCTTGTGGTTGCCATCACCAATAATATTGGCGTATTCACTGGCGATGTGAATTTTGTTCAAACCTATATGAGCGGTTTCTCAGGCTTCATTGCTTCTTGGTTTTTCATGTTTTTACTTGGCGCATTATTCGGTAAATTCATGGAGGATACAGGGGCCGCAGATGCTGTTTCTCGATGGATCATCACCAAGATTGGTTACAAGCGCGCCGTATTAGCTGTTGTGCTAGCTTGCGCTATTTTGACCTACGGTGGTGTAAGCGTGTTTGTTGTTGCGTTTTCCGTCTACCCAATGGCGGTAAGCTTGTTTAAGGATGCCAACCTGCCCCGCCGCTTTATTCCAGCAGCCATGGCGTTTGGCTCGGTAACATTTACGATGACCTCGGCGGGCTCGCCCGAGATTCAAAACTGGATCCCTATAAAGTATTTAGGCACCTCCCCTTTTGCTGCATGGGAAGTTAGCCTCATCGTCGCCATCTTTATGGCATGCTTTGGCTACTGGTGGCTCGCTAAAATGATTAAAAAAGCGGTGAGCAACGGCGAGGTGTTCGAGGCCAGGGCAAGCGACCCTGAAGTGCGAGACAGAGCGCTACCCCACCCGCTTACCGGCATTGTGCCCTTGGTGGTTGTACTAGTCATTTCATTTTTATTTCACGAAGAGCTAGCTCAGCTTGCCCTTATTCTTGCATTAGGCGGCGGCGTGCTATGTTTGCTGGCTATTAATTACAAGCATTTTCACAGTTTACCAGTTGCCGTAAATGCGGGGACGACTGGGGCATTGATTGCCATAGGTAACACTGCCGCTGTTGTAGGGTTTGGCTCTATTGCAAAAAACACCGAAGCGTTTCAAACAACGGTAGCGCTTATGACCCAAATTCCTGGTAACGAACTGATTGGTGCCGCCATTGCAGTAAGTGTTATTGCAGGGTTGACCGGCAGTGCATCAGGCGGACAAGCCATTGCCTTACCTTTGGTGGCTCCGCATTACCTTGACCAAGGCGTAGAGCCAGAGCAGCTACATAGAATTGTGTCTATATCATCAGGCGCGTTGGATTCTTTACCTCATAATGGCTATGTAGTGACCACCATACGGGCCATTTGCAACGAAACCCATCAGGCAGCTTATTGGGCTGTGGGTGCACTGACTGTAGTAGTGCCAGTGATTGGATTGGCAATGGCAATTAGCTTATTCAGCTTTATGTAGCATGAGCTCAGCCGGCAAAAACGAAATTGAGCGAAGGGTTAGCGCTGATATATTCGTAGCCAGGGCCACTTTACATACGGGCTCTGTTGAAGGAAGTCAGCGCGCTGGAAAAGGATTGAGGGTTAAAGAAAATGAACTGGATAACTAGGCGTACTCAAAAACATATGACATCTACCAACCTGCTAAGTTTGTACTTAGCTGGAAATTTACGCGTCCTATTGGGGTTGCTTGCGTCATTTCTACTAACGTTACACGTTCAGGTAATAGCTAGCGAGGTCGAGCAAAAAGGTGCTCTGATAATAGAAAAGCAGATATTTGAAATGCCTCACTTCACAACCTTTGGTGGTAAACGAATCAAAAATGTAAAGGTAGGTTGGGAGGCATACGGAACACTAAACGATACCAAGAGTAACGTTATTCTCATAACTCATTACTTTTCAGGCTCTTCTCATGCAGCGGGGAAGTACAATGAAAACGATCCCGTATCGGGTTACTGGGATAGTATTATCGGCCCTGGGAAAGCCATTGATACAGAACGCTT
>JAXHTT010000058.1:0-21430 GCA_034190055.1 Pseudomonadota bacterium
AAGTCGTTGGTCTGGTGAAACCAGAAACTGGGATAAGATCGGAAGCGTAGAGCTAAATCCGGAGAATAAAAAAGAAGCAGCTTAACAGCTCAGGCGACAACTACCTTGAAAAACGCCGGAAAGAATATCGGGCGTAAAGTTTCAGCGAAAGGAAGTGGATGAAGCGGGGAATAGTTTCCCTAAAATGGTTGAGCTAATTTTTAGCAAAGCCAGAGGCAAGCTCACAGGATTAGATGATGGTGATATTGAACATTATCATCGCATTAGAAATCAGTTATATCATAATGGCACTGGGCTGGGCGTAGATCGAAGGTATCTAAGCGCATATCGACAAATAGCTGCTGTGTTATTAAACAATCTTTTTGGTGTAGAAGCCGAACCAAAAGACTCAGTCGCCACACTTGAGAATCTCATTTTGCTCTTTAACGAGGTAGAAACACTTGTTCGCAAAGCCTTTGAAAGTTCAGGTGTGGACACTGGCCATACTTTTAAATGGGAATGGGCTATGCGAGACGGAATCCTTGAAATGGAGGATATCATGCAGCTTACCGAGCTCCGCATGATTCGGAATGCTCAAGTACATTCAACAGCAGAAAATATTGATAAAAAACGTATAGAACTTGGTGTAGAAATAGCTGAAACATTAATACGAAAACTAAAAAGGAAACCGTAGAATTTCTGATATTGAAGTCCCATTAGATAGCATCATGAGAGAATCAAATAGTTTTTTTACGAGCAATGGAAAACACCGTTTTGGTAAGAAAAATTGATTTAGTCTTCTTTAACAGTTGATTAACCTTATTAATTCTTGATATTTTTGTATTAGCACAAGGATGGCGTGAAGAAGCATATAGGATTTTTTTCCGCTTCCTTGATACTTATTATAGATTTAGGAAGTAGGATGAATCGATTATCCCCCCCGCGTTCAAAAGGTTCGTTGCGTGCAGCTGTACTAGCTTCAGTAATTACCTTTTCTCCCTTTTGTGTTCTTTCTGATGAAGATATCACCGTTAGTTATGATTATGAGATGACTGACAAATTAGATGTCGATTACCAGGTTGATATGCACACGCCTGACTTAATGGGTGATGTTTTCAATGTTTCAAGCGGAACAATACAGTTACAAAATGTTGATATCGATATACCAGGTAATTCTGCATTAAAAGTTCAGCTTAGACGTATTAGAGAGACTGTTAGAAGTAGTCGCGATTATTCAATGTTGAATTCTACGGGATTTATCATAGGTAGCGGTAGTTGGTATTTTGATACACCTAGGTTGACATACGACATTCCCCAAGATTCAACCTACCAACCAAAGGCAATTCGCAATGGAAAATATTGCTCCGGTGATTTCACTGTAAATAGTGTTCTTTGGAACGATTATATGGCGTTGCGACCCAAAGACTACAACACTGGATACAAGTTGTTTGTACCTGGAGAATCAAGCGCTTCTCTAATAAGAAACACAGGAGCTATTCCTGGTGCCGGCGATGCACAGTACGTCACGAAAGACATGTGGAAAATTTCTTGCCTCACATCAAACGGACAAGAGGCTTTTTCTGCAGTTACGCCATCTGGAGTAAAATATACTTTTGATATCCGTAAAAAAAGTGAAAAGGTTGGCACGTACTCCGGTTCCGCCCAAAAAATTACATTGGTGTTTTTCGCATCTAAAGTCGAAGACCGTTTTGGAAACTGGGTAAAGTACAATTATCAAACTGGAGAGTTGAAAAGTATAACGTCAAATGATGGTCGGCAGATCGACATTGTAAGAACCCTAGATGGTGCAGATGTGACCTCACATGGCAAGCTATGGCGCTATAAGCAAAATGGCAATAGAGTTGAACTTCCAGATGGCCGATATTGGAGCTATTCTTTTCCTACAGTAAACGAGGCTGATGGGACAAGTTATACATCCGGTAATTATGTTAGATTCTCGAATGGTGGCCTAAAGTCGTCGTCACCTGATGCGTTAACTGGCTGTGGTATTGGAATTCACGTACCGGCACATGGTTTTGGTACGGGTTCAAAAAACCAAATGGGGCTATCGCCGCTAACAAGTTTAATTGGCAACTCGTACCTAGATGGCTTCCCTTACACAACGAGTGGTCAGGCCCCTCAGCATATAGAAGTGCATCACCCAGATGGTGCAATTGGCAAGTTTTGGTTGGGATTATCACTTCAGGGGGCTACAAACGTTGATCCCGACATACACAATGCTGGCGATTATTCGCATATTACGACTCCTAGATGCAACCTTCAGCCAAGCTTGATGAAGAAATCGATTGAGTATGCAAACGGAAAAGTGTACGAGTGGCATTATCAATATTCAAATGAGTGGGGAAGTTATATTCCCAACCGATTTATTTCCGAAAGCAAAAGGCAAAGCGATTTGGTTCGAACCGAGCTCGATCCGAGTATCTATCGACCTAGTGGTGTTAACAAATATGATTACAAGGTTGTGAGAGTAGTTAAACCTGATGGGAGTTATTTACACCATTACATTAACAGAGATTATCAAAGTCATTTGGAAAATAAGGTAGTAAATACAACATACTTCGATGTTCAAAACCACGTGGTTCAAGAAGTGCGAAAGGACTACATAGCTGGAAAAGTCTGGGGGGCTGAACCTACAGGTTTGGAGTTTAATGTTGCTCGTCAAAAGTCTGAGTTTACTTTACCTGTGCTCAAAAGTACCGAGACAGTTCAGTACGATTCTAATGGTAACACAACTGTATACAACAAGGATTACAGCCAATTTAATGGATACGATCAGCCCACAATAGTTCATCATTACAATAGTTTTAGTAATGACCAAAGATATTACAAGTTCGGTTATCATAACGATACAATAAACTGGGTTTTAGGTCAGCCGAGTTTTCTCGACATATCGAGTAACGGCGCGAGTTATACTCGAGTGAAAGACACCACTTATCACAACGCAACTGGATCGTACAAAGGCCTACCTAATTGTCGTAAATCTTTTGAACAAACAGTGTATTGCAACACGAGCTATTGGACAGGTAACAGTTCTGCTGGCTCACCTCGTCGTGTGACTCTTAGTTCCACTAACAGATGGGTTGAGTACTCAAACTATAAACGTGGTATTCCTCAAACCATCGCGAAACCAAACAGTACAAGCACTACGCCAAAGTATGCTTACAATGTAGTAAACAATATTGGATTGGTAACACGATTTATAGACTATGAGGGGCACTGTACCGTATTTGACTACGATGATAGAGGTCTTCAAACACAAATTGATCCATGTGGTACTAAATGGGCGACAACCAATATAACCTACTCAACCACGTCGAACGACGAGGGGTTAAACTTTGTAGAAGCAGGTATGTTTAAACAATCTGTAAGTCAAGGAAATTATCGTAAAACGACCTATTTTGACCATATGTTACGCCCTATACTTGTGAAAGAGTGGGATTCATCTGATGAAAACAATACTCAGCGTTTCCTCAGAAAAGAATTTAATCACGAGAATCAAGTTACATATCAAAGTATAGCTCACTCAGCTTCATCTACCCCTTACGGCTCAACTACCCTATTTGATGCACTAGGCCGCGTAGTCAGAATCGACGACAACACCACTTCAGGAAACATTAGCTACACGTATCTAAGTGGAAATCGTATCCGTTTGAATGATAATTTGGGTAATTCAACCACAACTACATACTTAGCTTATGGTAGCCCAGCCCAGAAATATGCTACTCAAATATTGTCGCCTGAATCAGTAACTACTGATATTGTGTATAACCTGTTTGGAAATATTACTAGCATATCTCAAGGCGGAACAACCGAAAATAGAGTTTATGATACGCGTCAACTCTTGTGTAAAACTGTAAGACCGGATATTGGTAATACTGCATACAACTTTAATTCTTTGGGTGAGTTGCAGTGGCAAGCATCTGGAAGTTCGGTTGATAGTTCGACGACCGCCTGCGACAACAATGTGGCCTCTAGCCAAAAAACCATTTTTACTTACGACAATCTTGGAAGTATTCGCCATATAAACTATGGAGACACGAGCCCTGATAAAACTTTCACGTACGATAAGAATGGGAATACAAAATCAATAACAGCTGGAGGCGTAGTCAACTCTTATGACTATAATACCGCAAACCTGCTTGAATACGAGTCTGTAAAAGTAGATAACCTTACATTTTCACATAGCTATGCATATTCCAACCTTGCTCACATTGATTCAATCACTTACCCAAATGGTGAGCTGGTAGAGTATGAGCCAAATGGGCTTGGTCAGCCTACCATAGCTGCTGGATACGCCTACGATGTTAAGTATCACCCCAACGGTATGATTCGGGAATTTACCTACGGTAACGGATTTGTGCACAAAACTGATTTATATGCGAGTGGGTTACCAAAAGATATCTATGATTTACGAGGCTTCACCAGAGCAATGGACCATGGGCTAACTTTTGACGCAAATGGTAATTTGATCTATTTGCGTGATGACCAAAACACTACCTATAACTTTTCTTTAGATTACGACGAGTTAGACAGACTAGAGTTCATCAATGACAGTGCTCGTGGAATAGGAAAACTAGAATATGATAATAAGGGAAATATCAGCTCATACAAATTGGGAAGTCGCACGCTTAGCTACTTTTACAGTAGTAATGGCAGACTCGATTCGATTTCAGGTGGAATAGCTTACGATTTTGATTATGATGATAGAGGAAACATTACCAACAACGGCCGAGGACAAACATTTACATATAACTTGGCTCAGCATGTAAATAGTGCTTCAAGCGGCTTCAAAACTTTAAACTTTACATATGACGGTAACGATAAGAGAGTCGTTAAATCCATAGGTGGTAAAAAGTACTACTTCATTTATGGGCTTAACGGAAAGTTGCTACACAAAAGGGAAGATGGAATACCTGCTAATCAAATCTATTTGGGCAATAGAATAATAGCTGAGAATATCAATAACACTACTCCTCCTAAAAAACAGGGAAGTTCTGACGATGATATAGTGGGTCCGGGACTTCCAACAAACCCTACATCATAAGTATGGCAAGCTTAGCATTTTGAAAATACTAAGCTTTTGTACTAAAAATCATTTTGAAGAAAAAGGCTGAAAAAATGAGCACGATTTTCAATAGAACACCATTGCTTTTCTTGATAGTGTTTCTAACGTTCTCCTGTGGTCGAACTTATGGAGAAATAAACTATATACATACCGACTATCTAGGGTCGGTAGTTGCGAAATCTAGCGTATTTGGTACGGTGACTAGTCGATACCATTACACTCCATTTGGAGAGTTGGAGGAAGACGGGGAATTAAATAATGATCCATCTTACACGTCTCACGTTCATGACGATGACCTCAAATTAACTTATATGCAGGCACGATACTATGATCCAGTTATCGGGCGTTTTTATTCTAATGATCCTGTGGGTTGGACTCCTAAAAACCCAGTAATGTCGTTTAACCGCTACTTATATGTTAATAACAATCCGTATAAGTACACTGATCCGAATGGCGAGTTTTTGTTTTTAGCGGCAGTACCTCTGATTGAGTACACTGTAGGAATGGCGGCTTTTGATGCTCTTGTTGTTGGAGCTATGGCGTGGGGAGTATCAAATAGCTCTAGTGATTCTGTGAATCTAGCAGATGATGATGCGACAAAGCATATCCTTGATGGCGATAAAGATGGTGGTGGTCATGGCCCGGGAAGAGGCGTTCCGGGTAAATCGGAATTCCCGTCAGGTTGGACTGATGAAGAAGTAATGGATGCAGTTTCTGATGTCGCTACAGATCCAGAGTCTAAGTCAAGACCAGCTCGTGATGGGCGGACAAAAACTTCTGGAACAAGAAATGGGGTTAAAATTGATGTTATTACTGGGAATGCGGATGAAAATGGTAAAATCATTACAGCATGGCCAAATAACGTGCCAAGAAATCCTGAAAAGGAGCAGGAACAATGAATCAAAAATTGAATGAACTTTTAGATCTTTGTAGAAATAATTTTTCTGAAGATGAAATAGAAGAGGTAAAAGAGTTCATAGATGTAAACGAGAACAACCTTGCACTTGAAACAATATGCGCAATTTTTTACGAAGAAAAAAAGATGGTTTCTCAAGAGCAGCTAGAACTAATTAAGAGTATTGGTGCGAACATGACTATATCTCCACAAAAGTGGGAAAGGTTAGATGTACTGAAATAGCTAATAGTTCATGACTAAAGAAGTTTTTTGAATCCAAAGCCTCGCACTTCAACTAGCGGGGCTTTGTGTTTCTGGTTTTGGGGCTTGAGGTTTGTTTTCAGGGCTGGCTGATCTGCTCAGGTGAAAATCCGTGTCGAAGGAGTTCGAAGTCTTTTAATTGCACCTGCGCAGATCATCTGAGCTAGTACAACTAAACGTGTACAACTAAACGAATTTCATCGATGGTCTAAAATTATTTAATTTTTGGTCGTTTATTGAGCATCCCTACTAGCATGACTGAATTAGTGTACAAACTTTATTATCCCACATTGCAATTGTGTACAAACTTTATTATGCAAACACATAAAACGACATACCAATTGCCAACCCGGCAACAATCGCGCTTTTGTGGTTTCTGTGGTAATCGTAATGAAGCTGGGGTGATACGGTAATGCCCGACATTTCAAATTCATACAAAAAGCCTAACCGGGCTACTTCCATTTTATGGCTGCCGTGAAATTCAACGCCAGGGCCTATTTGTGCGATAAAATTGTTGGTAATGTGAAGGTCGGCAACAAGCAAGTATGTGTAGGCATCTAAATCTTCAAACGCATATTCAGCAACAAACCCCACACCGAGAAAGTCACTAAGTCGGTACTCATAGTCAATGCCCAAGGTAAACGCATTGCCACACTCCTTTGTGTAAGTGGTACCGACTAGTGCCGATAAATGATGAGGTGACGTTTCCCAATGATGAGCATTTGCTTTTGCTGCAACAGCAGGAGCAAACGCCATGGCTGTGACCATTCCCAAGGCTATTCTTACTCGCATAGTGATGCTCGCTTACGTTTGTCTGTGACTTCCTGAAAGTTAAACTTCCAGCACTTGATAGAGCGTAGGTGTTAAATGGCGTTGTCACCAATGAACTTTAGTTGTAGCTATTTTTTAGCACGTTATGGCGAGGGTAACGCGACACTATGCTAGCTTTTTTGGCGCTATCTAAAATGATTAAATATCATTAAGGTAAAAAGGTTTAATGAAAGGGATGCGCGAATGCAAAGCAAGAATGAAAAAGACACGTTTATAGACGCCTGCACAACACAGCTACTGAGTCTTTACAAGGCGAGCAAAGATGGGAAGAAAGTTGATGCAGAAAAGTACAGAGTGCAAGGTTTTATGCACGCAGGCGAACTAATGGGCTTGATCAGCAAAGAAGAAGGTAAGGCACTTATTGCTGATTTGCATGTAGAAGTGTTCGGCGAAACTATCAACGAAAGGGCACGAAGAAAGCGCAAACTCGAAGCATTAAAAGAGTCAGATTTAGATGCTTACTTTGCGATACCGGCCATTGAGCGTCGTTAAATAAACCTTCGCTTATGAACTTACTTTGTGAAAACGGCGTTTTTACTACTATGATTATTCATGTGGGTTTACCCGCAGCGGCTATAAATGGACGTTCTGCAAATTTACAACATCAGCCTCGCTTTAGAATGGATCGGGGTATGAAGTAAAAGAGGGGTCTTGTGCTAAAACAGTTAGTTTATAGAAGCCATTCGACTGGTCACGTAGATGAAACAGGTTTACAAAAAATAACTGGTGACTCTTTACCCTTTAATGAACGTCACAATATAACGGGTATTTTGCTTTTCGACGGAGAGTATTTTTTTCAGGTACTTGAAGGTGAGAGTGAGCACGTAGATTTTCTATTTGAGCACATAAAAAAAGACAGCCGCCACAATAATGTGGTGAAGGTAACGGAAATTATTGTTCACAAGAGAAATTTTGGTGATTGGCATTTACGAGCTTTATCAATAGTAGAAGGCAGCAGTTGTTACTGGTTACCCCCCGATCTTACACTCGAACGGGAAAGTCGAATATTTGCCCTTCTTAATAGCTTTGCTTCTGGTAAATGGCGCACATGTTTAACTGATGAAGCCCGCAGAAATCTGACGGTAAACATAGTCACACCAGAAAAAGACATTGCACCCTACAGAGATTCCCTTATTCAGTTTGCGTTCCAGCCCATTGTCGATACAAGTAGAGGGAAAGTGTCATCCATAGAAGCCCTCATACGGAGCGAAGACGGTAAGTATCCCGAAGATATCATGCGGTGTTTTGAAGGAGCGGATAAGTACGAATTTGACTTGGAGACGAAAGCTATTGCCATAAAGCAGGGGGCGGCGCTAATCTCTTCTGAACAATCGCTGTCGATAAATCTATGTCCCGGTGCTATTACCCATCGAGCAAATGTAGGCGAATACTTGCATAGCCTTGCTACTTCCTCAGGCCTTAAACCCCAGCAGTTAGTCGTAGAGGTAACTGAGGTTGAGATAATCAGTGAAAGTGATGCGTTTCACACCGCAATTGAACAGATTCGTTCTTTTGGTATCCGTATCGCTATCGATGATTTTGGCGCTGGCTATGCCGGACTTTCGTTACTGGCAGACTTTTCTCCGGACAAAATAAAGTTAGACAGAAAAATCACAACAGGAATTCATGAAAATGGACATAGGCAAGCTATTACTGAGGCGGTACTGGAGTTTGCGAATTCAATGGGTATTCCTTTAGTGGTTGAGGGGGTGGAAGACCTAGATGAATGGTTGTGGTTACAGCATGCAGGTGTACAGCGCTTTCAAGGGTATTTATTTGCTAGGCCTAAACTCAACGGCGTAAGTGGTGTTCAGTTCAGCGTCTGAGGGTTTGTTAACTTGGATTACTATATTTCTGAATATTAACTTTAAATGTTTAAGGTGAAAATTTTAAGGCGAGGTGAAAATTATAAACTAAACTTAATGTGTGTTGGTTTTTATACCCAAATATAACCAAGCATAACTTATCTTAGTGTAATAGCCGTACAGGGATATTTTTGCTACACGGATTTGGCTGCGGTACCAGTAGGAAGCAAATCTATGACATGGCGTGTGTCAGGCAATTTCATTCGCTTATTTATCGGGCTTTTTTTGTTTGCAGCAAGTGCCCCCTCGCTTGCTAATTGCAATTTAGAAAACAAATTTAATGGGCAGACTTCGACAATTTTTCCTCTTAAAGCGGGAGATCAGCGACTCGAGTTAACCTGTAATGTCGATGCGCAGTATGTTCTGTATTTCCCGCGGAACTATATTAATTACAACCAGCTATACGATAGCAAAATGCGCAAAGTGGATAGGTTATCTAGTGCCTTCGAAGCATACATGATCGACAGTTCAAACAAGCGCTTTTATCTGGATATCAATGCACAGGTGGATCGCAGCGTATCGTTTAAAGTGATGCCGCTTAGTGACTTTCATAAATTTGCTTCTATTCACACGCTCACAATGAGCTTATTTATTGGTTTTTGTTTGGCGCTTACTCTATATGTAGGCATGCTCGGCACTAGCATGCGTAATTATGGGTTTTACTCGTATAGCTTTTACGTTTTTAGCGCTGGCATATTCTTTTTGCTTCAAGAAGGTTTATTAAACATTATATTCCCGCAAGTCCCTTTTCTTGCGAATTTCCAACTGCATTTATTATTTGCTGGGGTCACAGTTTTTGCCGGTGTGAAATTTTTAGACCAGCTTCTCGATTTTAAATCGCTACTAAAAGTGTGGCAGCGTCAGTTTTTATTAGGTATGGCATGTGCCGCACTGGCGTTTTCTGTAGTTCAGCTTATCCTTCCGGTCTCAGGTGCTATGAAAATTAACAGCATGTTGAGTTTGATAACACTTATAACCATGACGTGCACGCTAGCAAGTTGTGTTTATGCTGCCTATCGCAACGTGCATTGCGCAAATTTGGTAATGCTTGGGATTGCAGTGATGGTCTCGTCCATGCTTTTTCGTTTGGTTTTTACAGAGGTATCGCCATTTTTATACCGATATTCCCTTGTGTTGGGCATTACTATCGAGGCTTTTATTTTTGCCGTTGCTACATCGAGAAAAGTTAAAAAGCTTGATGATGATAGGCTAAGTGCGTTTAAACGCGCATCGACAGATTCGTTATGCAAAGTGCTAAACCGAAGTGGTTGGGAAGGCGTGGCGCAGTCGCTGCTGAATAGCTTCAACAAAGAGGGTGGCTATTTAACTTTGTTGTTTATTGATATCGATAAATTCAAAGAAATTAATGACCAATACGGACACCACGCAGGGGATAAGATCTTGCAGGTGGTTGCAAAGATTTTAATGAGCCGCTGCCGCGAGCAAGACGCCGTAGGGCGCTTAGGGGGCGATGAATTTGTGGTATTAAGTCACTGCTACAGTGAAGGTCAGTCTGAACGTCTGGCTGCCCGCATTGAGGAAAGCTTAGCTGAGCGTGATATCAGAACAGATAACGTGGTGATAAACACCACAGCGAGTGTAGGAGCTTACATCACTAAAGAACGCTATAAAGACTTACCAAGCTTGTTAAACAAAGCCGACAAGTTGATGTATAGCGTGAAAGAAAAGCGTAAAAATGCCGAATATGCTACTAGCTCTTAATATAACGTTATCTTAATTGTGCCTTCGCGACCTGCTTAACAGCTTTCGTAAGGTCGGCAAGCGCGGACGACTCGAGAGTTGCGTAGTGCCAAAAAAGAGGAACCGCTAGTGCTTTGTCTGGGAAAAGCGCAATAAGCTCCCCTTCTTTCACTTCTTGTGCCACCTGGAGAGTTGGTAGTAGCGCCCACACTACGCCATCCAGCGCCATTTTTACGAAACCGTGAGACGAGGGGTACCAGTGACATGACGTAAAAGTAGGCGCAATATTTAAACACTCTCTTTGAAAATCAGTAAGCAGTGTCACGTCGTGTTCGTCGTACAAAAGGCCTGGTGTGTTCATCACATTTTCAGGCGTTATACCCTTATGAAGATATCGTTCAACAAACCGTGGTGACGCGTAAAGCTGATAGCGCATGGTTCCCAGCCTCATCGACTGACCACCAGTAACTGGTGTACCCGTTTGACTAATACAGGCCATTACGCGGCCTTGCTGAAGAATGTCTCTGGTTTGGGTTTGATCCGCGTTAACAATATGAACAGGGTTGGCCCGCTTTTCGCTGAATGCTGCCATAACTTGTGAAAACCAAGTGGCAAGCACGTCGTTATTCACTGCTACGCTGATAGGTACCGCCGAGGCTTCTAAACCACTTTTTATATTCAGTGCTTCTTCAAGCACGCTCACTTTTTGTATATGCGATAACAATTCTTGCCCCAATGGTGTGGCACGAAGGGGCTTGGTTCGCACGATAACAGGCCCGCCAACACTTTGTTCAAGACGTTTAATTTTTTGCGACACCGCAGACTGCGTAAGGTTTAACGCTTGAGCGCCTTTTTCAAAGCCACCATAGCGCAGTACCTCATGAAAGCACCGAAGCGCATCGTAATCGAGCATTTTCTAAGCCTGTGAAAGGAAAGTTAAAGCTATTAATTCTACTTATTGAATACAAGTATCATTAATTTAATTAAGTATCGCAAGCTGTATAAAATAGCGCCACTTCAAATTCTTGTTTGGCTGGCAATTTCTAACACCAGGCACCATAAAGCCCTGAAACGAAAAACCAAACAATAAAACGTAAATTCATTAATCATCTAAAGAGGCATTTAGCATGTTGGCGGCAGTAACCAGTGGTTTTGTAATGGGCGGCACTCTTATTATCGCAGTAGGCGCGCAAAACAGCTTTCTGATTGAACAGTCGATGAAAAAGCAGTGGACAACTCTATTTGTCTTACTATTTATTTTAAGCGATGCCATTTCTATTAGCTTAGGTGCCATGGGCTTTGGCTTGTTACTGCAAGAGTACCCAATGCTAGTAACGGTTACCAAATGGGCTGGCGTAGCGTTTTTGTTGTGGATCGCATTTAACAAGATAAAGTCTTCGCTGGCTAATGATGCCCTTGTTTTAGAAATGGCGCAAAAGCAGCTGTCGTTTAAAAAAGCGTTACTTATTGCGCTAGCGGTAACCTGGTTAAATCCACATTTTTATTTAGATACATTGCTGCTAATGGGCAATTTGGCGAGCCAGTGGCAGGAAAATAAATGGTGGTTTGTGGGTGGTGCGATTGGTGCTTCTATCGTCTGGTTTGTCGGTTTAAGTACGCTTACGGCACGTTTTGCCCATCATATGCAGCGGCCCAACTTTTGGCGTTGGTTTAATCGGTTAAATGCTGCGGTTCTGGGAATGGTGAGTATCCAGTTGGCGAGCCTTTAGTGAAAAAGCGCTGAATAGCAAAATACTAAGGTGCGTTGAATATCTTGCTATCAACGAATAAGTATACTCCTACCGATAAGCCAAAACTGCTGTTTTAAAAGGATATATAAGTGAGCTGGATTTATTTGATTGTTGCGGGCTTACTGGAAATTGGATGGCCCGTAGGACTTAAGATGTCGCAAGAGGCGGAAACCCGCATTATGGGAATTCTGCTAGCCATTGGTTTCATGGCTGCCAGCGGTTTTTGCCTTTGGATGGCACAAAAGCAAATACCCATAGGTACAGCGTATGCCGTATGGACAGGAATAGGTGCCGCGGGCACGTTTTTGGTAGGCGTGATGTTTTACGGCGACCCGTCGTCACTAGCGCGTTACTTCGGCGTGGCGCTTATTGTGGCTGGTGTAGTGGTGCTCAAACTCGCGCACTAGTATGAAGTTGATTTCTGTTTGAAATGGCCCTGTTTAAACCGAATTGATACAACGACAAAAAGCCCGTTAGTAATTTACTGACGGGCTTTTTTTTGCGTTTGATTTTCTAAGTGAGCTTATTGATAGCCTAGCTGGTTTCTTAACTCGGCCATGAAGGTTTCAATCCGTTCAGCATTTTTGCCTAAGTCGCTTTTACCTACTCGCGACTTACTGCGAATATCAACAAGGGTATCATCACTTTTTGCAGTTAAACGAATGACCACATCGTCTTTAAAACCGAACCATGTTGTTGTATCTGTGGCTTCCAGTGTGTTGGGCAGTGCGCCTTCACTCACTCGTTCCCAGTCTAGAGCCTCTATGGCTTTTTCTGCAGCCATGTAAACTTGATTAACAGGTTGTGGAAGCAGCTGGGTTTTAATTTCAGGGTAAGCCTCAAGCTGCTGCTTGGTCACATCACCGCCTTCATAGGCCACAGAGTTAGGAGCGCCCTCTCTTAGCGGTGCAATAGCGACAAATTCAGGTGGGTTTGTAACATCGGTTGTAATGTCGTGAATTGGCGGAACGGCGCTAGCTTTGCTCATCATGCTAACGGGCATGCCAACGGCTACTAGAGCAAGTACAGCGCATATAAATGTACTACCCCAGCTTACGTTTTTACGATTAATCAATACTTGCAAAATAATCAGTATTAGCGCTGCGCCACCCACGTACACACCAAAACGAAGTGACGTAAATGCGGTACCTAAACTAACACCGGCATATTGATAAAGTGGTCCGGGTAACACCACCATCAAAAAACCAACAATACTGGTAAGGGTAATGAGTGCTTTCAAGGGAACTCCAAGGCTATTCTTTTTAGTTTGACCAACCTACTTTAACAGTGAATGAGGTAATTTGGTTTACTTTCGTTAAAGAAAAATTCAACTAGGCCCGTGCGTAATATATTTGTACACTGGTCCAGTCTTTTTATCAGCATCAAGTTATAGGTAATAGGTTTTGCATACACAACCAAACGCCAGTCATACGTACGAAATGCAGGCTGAACTTCTTGTTGATATTCTATCGACGCAAAAAGGTGAGTTCATCAAGGGTATTACTGAATATGCGCTTATTGAGATGTTAAAAAAACCGCCTTATCAGCTTTTTGATGAAGACGCTTTGCGAGACCCGCTAATGCTTTTTAAAACGCATTTTGTTCTGTTTAATGCACTGTATCAGTTGAGGCAGTATTGGATAAAACAAAGCGAAGGTGTGTTAGAGATCCACGCACTTGGTATAAAGCTAAACCTGTTTAACGAGAGTCAATTGCCGCAAAGTAATGATGAACTAAGTACTACGGCTTTAGATAATCCTGACCCACTTGCAACGTATTATCTCGACTGGGGAAATTTTGAAGAAGCTGATCGTGATACTGTCGATACTCTGCTAAACGCGTTTTGGCAAAAAATGTTGAAGGGAGATACTGGCAGCTATACGCAAGGGGATATTGAAAAAGCGCATGATGTACTTGGTCTTTCCCAGAACGAGCCTGTCACGTTGCTGCAGTTAAAACGTGCTTACAAAGGGGTACTGCAGTTTGCACATCCCGATAAAGGTGGAACACAGCAAGATGCTCAGGAAGCTATTCATGCCTACCAAATCCTCACTCAATATTATTCGTTAAAATAGAACGTGCGTTGGCCTTAAACTTCGTATTATTCGCATAATGTATACAGGCTTCGGTAATTGACCGACAACATCGGTAACTTCAGCTTCAATAACTTTTATTGTACGCGTTAAATGCGCACAATATGACCTATAAGAGCGTAGATTCGTATCAATTAACGCTTAACTATGCCACATCTTTTCCGGTTATCCTCGCGTTCAAGTCATAGGGTTGGATACGTCGGCGCATTGGAAGCAAAACTTACGTTTAATTTATCCGTATAGAACCCAGACCGTGTTCTATCTGAAAGTTATTGGGAAATAAAAAATTTATGAGTCGCATCTTTTATGTTACTGCAGCACTAATGACGCTAATAGGTGTTATTGGGTGTTCGAATGAAGGTGAGCAAGCACAACAAGGTGCTCAGCAAGGTATACCTGCGCCTTCAGTGTCGGTAGTTACGTTAAAACAGCAACCTGTAGTGCATGAAATGGTATTGCCAGGGCGGATAAGCCCGTCGCGCCAGTCGCAAGTACGCCCTCAGGTGGATGGGGTTATCACCGAACGTTTGTTTGAAGAAGGTGCGTATGTTGAAAAAGGGCAGCAGCTGTATCAAATAGATGAAGCGCGTTACTTGGCCCAGTTAAATAGTGCAAAAGCTGACTTAAAAAGCGTGCAAGCTAACTTAAAGACCTTAGAAGCAAAGGCGCGACGTTACGACGACCTTGTCGCACAAAATGCAGTTAGTAAGCAGGAGTACGACGACGTTATTGCGCAAAAAGATCAAGCACAAGCGGCTATCAGCGTGGCGGAAGCTGCAGTTGATGTTGCAAAGGTAAACATGGGCTACACTAAGGTATACGCGCCCATAAGCGGTCGAATTAGCCGTTCATACGTTACTGAAGGTACGCTGGTTACTACCAACCAAGCACAGCAGTTAGCCACTATTACTCAGTTAGACCCCGTTTATATTGATATGCAGGAATCGGGTGCGTCCATCATCACACTTCGTCAGTCTATGCGTAAGCAAGGCTCAATGGATGTTGAGCTGACTGTAGATGAAGTGACTGGTAAGCGCTACGACCAGACAGGTAGCGTGAAGTTTTCTGAAGTGACCGTAGATGAATCTACAGGCTCGGTTACTCTTCGCGCCGAAATGCCAAACCCTGATGGTGTGTTGCTTCCTGGTTTGTTTGTAAAGGGTCATGTCATTACTGGTCGTGAAAATGCGCTTTTGGTTCCCCAGCGTGCGACGACCCGCCAGCCAGACGGTTCGCTTTCTGTTTATGTTGTGAACCAGAACAATGAGGTAGAGGGCCGAACCTTAGAAATCGGCAAGATTTATCGTGACCAGTACGTGGTGATAAGCGGCGTAAATGAAGGTGAAAAAGTCATTGTAACTGGTTATCAAAAGGTAAAGCCTGGGGCGAAAGTTAACCCATCAGAATGGCAACCATCATCACGTGGCTCAAGATAGCAAACAAGGGATTTAAGTAATATGGCTCGTTTTTTCATAGACAGGCCCGTGTTTGCATGGGTGCTGGCAATTATCACAATGATGGCGGGTGTGTTGGCGATAACCTCACTCCCCATTGAACAATACCCTAAGGTAGCACCACCATCGGTTACTATCTCGGCAACTTATCCTGGAGCTTCCGCAGAAACCGTTGAAAACTCGGTAACGCAGGTAATTGAGCAAAGCTTAACGGGCATTGATAACCTCCGTTATTTTTCGGCAAGTAGCTCTAACAGCAGCATGTCAATTACGCTGACATTTGAACCCGGCACAGACCCCGATATCGCCCAGGTACAAACACAAAATAAGGTGCAGGGCGCATTACCTTTACTGCCAACGCAGGTTCAGCAACAAGGGGTTACCGTTACCAAGGCAAACAGTGCATTTGCACTTGCCGTAGGCTTTTATTCTGAAGACGATTCGATGACGCAGTATGATCTGAGTGACATGCTGGTTTCAAACTTTCAGGATCCTATTTCTCGAGTAAACGGAGTAGGTAACGTACGGGTTTTTGGTGCGCAGCGCTCTATGCGTATTTGGCTAGACCCAGACAAATTGTACAGCTACAACCTAACGCCAACTGACGTACAGGCCGCAGTTCAGGTCCAAAATACTGATGTCTCGGCAGGTCAGCTAGGTGGGTTACCTGCTATCGAAAACCAGCAAATTAACGCCACTATTCAGGCGCAAAGCCGGCTTCAAACCGTAGAAGATTTTGAAAATATCGTGCTACGTGTGAACACAGACGGGTCGCAGGTACGTGTGCGTGACGTGGCCCGAGTAGAGCTGGGTGCACAAAGTTACGATGTTATTGTTCGTTATGACCGCAAACCTGCGTCTGGCATGGCGATAAGCCTTGCTTCTGGTGCAAACGCGCTAGACACTATCAAAGCAGTAAAAGCTCGCGTTGAAGAGCTGCGCTCAAACCTGCCCGATACAGTGAAAGTGGTTTACCCGGTAGACAGTTCGCCTTTTATCGAACTTTCTATAGAGTCGGTAGTACATACGCTTATTGAAGCAGTTGTGTTGGTATTTCTAGTGATGCTGCTGTTTCTTCAAAACTGGCGCGCGACGCTTATTCCCACCATCGCCGTACCTGTTGTACTACTCGGGACTTTCTCGGTGCTTCTGGCCTTTGGTTTTAGTATTAACGTGTTGACCATGTTTGCCATGGTGCTGGCTATCGGTCTACTTGTTGATGACGCTATCGTTGTTGTAGAAAACGTTGAGCGGATTATGGAAGAAGAAGGCTTACCGCCTGCCGAAGCGACGAAGAAGTCTATGTCGCAAATTACCGGTGCACTTGTGGGTATTGCCGCGGTACTTTCAACGGTATTTATTCCTATGGCGTTCTTTAGCGGTTCAGCCGGGGCTATTTATCGTCAGTTTTCAGTAACTATTGTTTCAGCTATGGCGTTCTCTGTGCTGGTGGCTATTGTGCTTTCGCCTTCATTATGTGCCACCTTGTTGAAACAGCACTCAGAGGATCACGACAAAAATAAAGGTTTCTTCGGCTGGTTTAATCGCACCTTTAACAAAGGGCGCGACCGCTATCAGAAAACGACCAACCACATGGCGAAGCGGTTTAAGCGTTACTTCGTGGTATACGGCTTACTTGTTGGCGGCATGGTGTTTATCTTCAGTCAGCTTCCTGGTGCTTTCCTGCCAGATGAAGACCAAGGTCGAATGATGGTGTTGGTAAGCACACCTCCGGGTGCTACAGCGGGCCGAACCCTTGAGTCTATCAAGCAAGTTGAAGATTATATCCTTGAAGAAGAGAGCGAAGCGGTTAACGGTATGTTTGCTGTAGTAGGCTTTAGCTTCGCGGGGCAAGCGCAAAATGCCGGTATGGCGTTCTTAAACTTCAATGATTGGAGTGTGCGTGACGAAAGCAACTCTGCCTTCGCAGTAATGAATCGAGCATTTGGTGCATTTAGCCAAATTGAAGATGCGTCAGCCTTTCCGATTGTACCACCACCTATTATGGAATTAGGTAACGCAACAGGCTTTGATATGCAGCTGGTGGACCGCGGTGGTAACGGCCATGAAGCCCTTATGAATGCCCGAAATCAGCTGTTAGGTATGGCTGCACAAAACCCGAAATTGGCGGGAGTCCGCCCTAACGGTTTAAGTGATGTTCCCCAGTTTAAAATTAACATTGATAGCGAAAAGGCTTCAGCCCTTGGCTTGAACTTAAGTGATATTAACAGTGCGCTGCAAATTGCCTGGGGTTCAAGCTACGTGAACGACTTTATTGATAAAGGGCGAATTAAGCGGGTATACATGCAGGCGGACCTTCCTCATCGTATGACGCCAGAAGACCTTGATAAATGGTTTGTGCGCAATAGCGACGGTGAGATGGTGGCTTTCAGCACCTTCTCAACAACGGAGTGGGTATATGGCTCGCCCAAGTTAGAGCGCTTTAACGGTATATCGTCGGTGAATATACAAGGCAGTGCTGCTGAAGGTATCTCTTCAGGTGAAGCCATGGCTGAAATGAAGAAGTTGGTTGAACAATTGCCTGCTGGTTTTGCCATTGAATGGTCAGGTTTATCTTATGAAGAACAAGAGGCCGGGTCTCAGGCGCCTATGCTGTATGCGCTTTCAATTTTAGTCGTATTTCTTTGCTTAGCAGCCCTTTACGAAAGCTGGTCGGTACCCTTTGCGGTAATGCTGGTGGTTCCTTTGGGTGTCTTAGGTTCGGTAACGGCAGCCTTTATTTTTAACCTGCCCAATGATGTGTATTTACAGGTCGCATTTTTAACTACGGTAGGTTTAGCAGCGAAAAACGCCATTCTTATCGTAGAGTTTGCTAAAGAGCAGTACGAAAACGGCGAAGACCTGATGACGGCTGTGTCTAATGCGGCGTCTCAGCGCTTCCGCCCCATATTGATGACGTCTATGGCGTTTATCTTAGGGGTTACGCCGTTAGCACTTGCCAGTGGCGCAGGTGCTGCAAGTCAAAATGCTATTGGTATAGCGGTAATGGGTGGCATGTTTGCAGCGACCTTCTTGGCTATATTTTTCGTTCCCATGTTTTACGTTATGGTAGAAAAACTCATTCATAAGGAAGACAAATAACGAGCAAATACGCTAGAGTGGGAAAAAACTTTTCATTTTTTACATAGGGATATTGGTAATGACCACCGTTGTTTTTTCTCACGGTAAAGAAAGTGGGCCATGGGGCAGTAAGATAACCACGCTTTCTAATGTAGCAAACGATATGGGCTTTGGTGTTGAGAGTATCGATTATCAAGATCTCGACTGCCCCGAAGCCCGCCTTGAGCGCTTAAAAGAAACTATCGCCGAAAAGTGTAATGATGTTGTACTGGTTGGTTCGAGTATGGGCGGCTATGTATCACTTGCCGCTGCCAGTCAGATCTCTGCCAGAGGCGTATTTTTGATGGCACCGGCGCTTTATCTACCCGACTATAAAATTCAGCGTTTCCCATACGATGGCTATGTTAGCCTAGTGCATGGTTGGAACGATGATATCGTGCCAATTGAGAACAGCCTTAAGTATGCCCGCCATCAAAAAGCGCAGCTGTTGCTCTTAAATGATGGCCACCGCCTTGCGAACAGTAAGTCTGTTATTTCACCTTTTTTCAGAAATTGGTTGGAAAAATTCCGCTACTAGCGCGCTGAGTGCCAGCGTAACGCCTGACAACTAAAAGCTAAAAACTCTGTGAGAAGCCTACTTATCGATAACCGCAAGGGTAACTATTGATTATGTAGGCTTTTTTGTATCCGCGCTTTAATTTGTGAGGGTAAGACTAATCGCTTATAGCGCTGCGTCGGGTTAATGCATGAAATTGCCTGTATTTATGGCATGATGAGGTATTGCTTAAAACAGGGCAGGTGGAAATGGCATTTAACTTACCTCAAGCGCCGCAATGGTCGTCGCTGATAAAGTCGGGCTGTCGTGTCTTTGTTGGCGGGAACGCGGCGGTACCGCACGCGTTGGTTCAGCACCTCATTGATAATAGCGAAGGGTTCAGTGACATCGAACTGGTGCATATGTTGGCCTTAGGCGATACCCGTTGGGTAAAAGACGAGTATAAAAACCTCTTTAAAGCCAATACGTTTTTTATTGGCGGTGAAGCCATGAGAAAAGCTGTTGATGAAGGTCGAGCCGACTATACCCCCGTATTCCTCTCTGAAATTTCAAGCTTGTTTAGCGATGGCACGCTGGCCCTCGATGCAGCCCTTGTTAATGTAAGCCCGCCAGATGAGTTTGGGTATTGCTCGCTAGGTCCAGCTGTAGATATTGCCATGTCTGCAATCAGGCAAAGCAAAAAAGTCATAGCCCAAATTAACCCTCAGGTGCCAAGAACCTCAGGGCACTCTTATATTCATATCAGTGAAATAACCGCGTGTATAGAAGCGGAAGAGCCACTAGTCGAAGTGACGCCGCCGCCAATAGACTCAGTCGCAGAACGTATTGGCCAATATGTATCTATGCTGGTGGATGATGGCGCAACGCTCCAATTTGGTATTGGAAAAATACCCAGCGCCACGCTTAAGTACCTCTGCAACCATAAAGATTTAGGCATACACAGTGAAATGCTTACCGACAGTATTATCGAACTGTTGGAATCTGGCGCTATTACCAACAAGAAAAAGACGTTTCACCCCGGTAAAATTGTTACCAGTTTTGCTATTGGTACCCGCCAGCTTTACGATTTAATCGACAGCAACCCGCATATTGAATTTTACCCGAGTAGCTACGTTAACAAACCGACTAATATTGCCAAAAACGACAATATGGTTGCCATAAACAGTGCCCTTGAAGTGGACCTAACCGGACAGGTGGTAGCCGACTCACTGGGCTATGACTTTTACAGTGGCATAGGTGTGCAGGTTGATTTCGTCACTGGCGCGTCTATTAGTAAAGGCGGTAAAGCCATTATTGCGCTTCCTTCTACCGCAAAAAATGAAACTATTTCACGTATTACGCCGCGTATAAGCGAAGGCGCTGGGGTGGTAACCTCCCGTGGTAATGTACAGTATGTGGTAACCGAATACGGTATAGCGTCACTTAAAGGTAAGAGTATTCGAGAGCGAGCGCTTGAGCTTATTCGTGTGGCCCACCCCAAGTTCCGTGCAGCACTGTTAGAAGAAGTGCGTCAGCATTATTGGGTGCCCCATTATCAAGAAAAGTACCCCACAGATATCCCAGAGCTGGGAGCTATTCAGCTTAAAAAGCTTAATATCCAGGGCGAAACGTTTTACATGCGCCCGCTGAATCCGGCGGACGAAAGACGGCTGCAAGAATTCTTTTATTCCCACACAAAAGAAACATTAAGGCTGCGCTACAACTACGACCCTAAACAAATGTCTCGCGAGAAGTCGTGTAACTTGGTATCGGTAGATCAAAGCTCTGATGCGGCACTGTGTATTGTCAGGCAAGAGGGTTCGCGCATTACTATTCACGCCGTGGGGCGTTTTTACTACAACCCAAACGACAATACCTGTGAAGCTGCTTTTGTTACT
>JAXHTT010000059.1:0-21291 GCA_034190055.1 Pseudomonadota bacterium
CGGAGTGGGTGCCGTTGCCGCTAGTTCGGCATCGGCGAGGATGAGGCAGGAATTGCGGGGATTGGCAAAATTAAAATAGCCGTGACAGGAGAAATGGGCGAAACCGGTCTCTTTTAGCACGGCCTCCGCTTGGTAGAATGCGGTTTTACTGGCAGTTTTTCCTTGTAAAACGGTGGCTGCCGGGTAGAAGGCGGTTTCAATTGCTTCCACTTCCACATCGGTATAGGCTAAATCTCCCGTAGGGTTTTGGATCGCAAAGAGAGACCCATTTTCTCCAGAGTCTCCACGCTTTGCCGAGGGAATGCTATCCTCCGATAGCGATAACTGCAAGATTTGACAGCTAGGGGCATAGCGAATCCCTTCGGGGAAAAGGTCTCCGAGGGTTGCGTTCTCCCCAACCGGCAAAGCGTGGAGGGGAAACAAATGCAGGTAACGATAGGGAACCAAAACCAACTGCTGTAAAATACCTACACAATTCCGGCAAAAACAGGATAAACCTGGCAATGCCAGCTTTGATGCTTATTTCCTGCTTCGGCCTGGGGAGTCGGCTCCTACCAGTTCACAGGCGTAATTTCGGGTACAGCCCACCCTAGTTGTTTGATTTATCTCTCCATATTGGGATAAGACAATTGCCGCATTTAAGTCGCGGTCTATAGTTATGCCGCAGTGAGGACAGTTAAAAGTGCGGTCGCTTAACTTCAACTCTTTATGAATGCGACCGCAATGATGGCAAGTTTTGGATGATGGAAACCACTGGTTAGCTAACACTATACTACCGCCCGATGCAACGATTTTGGTTGTCAATCGTTGTCTAAATTCGTAGAATCCTTGGCGTGCTATAGAGTAGGCTAATTTCCCGTTTTGCATCATGCCTTTGATGTTTAAATCTTCCAGACAAACGTGCTTAATTTGACTTGCTAATTCTGTAGTAGTTTTTTCGATAAAATCTTTACGCAGACTAGCAAGACGAGCATGATATTTTGCCAATTTTTTGTAGTATTTAACCGCATTTTTTGAAGCTGGTTTACCCTGGCTGCCTAATTGTTTATTACGGTTGCGCCATTGAAACTTAGCCAACTTTAACTGCTCTTTTTTGATTGATTCAGGGAGAGAAATAGTGCTATTTTCTTCCGATGAAGCTCTTGTACCAAACTGTTTAACACCAACGTCAATGCCAAAAGCCTCTTGATAACGTTCATCTAGTAATGGATGAACTGGTAATTTTTCGGCTTCAATTCCAAAGCTAACAAACCATTTTTCTCCTGTTCTGCTAATAGTAAAAGTTTGACTGGCTGTGGTATTAGGAATTGATTCAAATAATCTAAAAGTTCCTAATGTTGGTATTTTAATTTTCGCCCCTGCGTTAATTGTGACCTTTCCGTTACCGTCATAAACCGTAAAAGACTGTCGGTCTTTTTTCCTTTTAAATTTAGGCTCTTTACTGGTTCCTTCTTTGTACCGTTTAAAAGCGAACCCTAAGTGTTGAAAAGCACTTTGGTAAATACGAGACGAATAATTATTAGTCCAAGCATATTCTGGCTGCTTCTTTACATAATTAGTAAAGACTTTCTTGGCTTCGTTTATGCGTTGGTTATAGCTTAAACTCACTTTTTTGCCACGTTTATTTACTTTAGTCATCCCTTTAGTGCCATTGACCATATTCAGAGCATAATTATACACAAAACGAGCATAACCCGCACACTGAGCCATCAACGACCGCTCTTTATTATTGAGCTTTAATTCCAACTTAATTGAATACAAAGAACATCACCTCCCGCCCCTCATTATAAACTACTTTATTAAAATTTTCAAAAATTCCCATCTTTTTTTCCATTATTGCAGGAAATTGCCAGGGATATTAATACTAGCAATTAGCTCCCGGCACCCAGAGGGAATCTCGGAGATGAGTTTATCCAGTTCCAGTATCTCCGCCAACCGTTGCAGGCAGGATGGTAACTCCAACTTCAAGCGGAGCTCGTTGCTGTAATAATTGATTAAATACTCCCGCGTCAACTCCTTCAAGTCAGCTAAGGCACTGCCTTCGGTAGAGAGAACTATAGGCTGCTGCCCCTGGCCGGTGACGATAAAAGCTTGGATGCCGTCAGAAGTAAAGTACCACTCCACAATAGCAGTGCCTTCCTCCGCCAAGGCTTGAATTTCCCAGTAGCGCATGGGTTCGACTTGTTGCCCGAAGCCGAATTTGGGGTCGTGGGGGGTAATTTTAGTTTTGATGAATTGGTCGATTTGTTGGCGCAACCGACCAAGCAGTCGGGAGGGGGAGGCGTTACCGTCGCCTTGCTGCTGGAGGTTCCACCACTGTTGATAGAGGCGATCGTACTCTTCCCAGACATCAGGGGAAACCCCTTCCGGTTTGAGGCGAGTGGCGGCGAATAATTCTACTAAATTTCTCGCCTTGCTGCGTTCGGCATATTCGAGGGCAGCAGCGCTATCCTCCAACTTCAGGGAGACTTCGACCGTGTTGCGATAGAGTTTCTGCCATTCTTCCGCTAATTTCTGTCGGTCCGCCTCGCCCCCCAGAACGATGCCTGTGCGAATTTCTTCTACGGTATCTATCGCCTCGGCAAAAGTGTTGCGGGCATTTTCCAACTGGGAAGCGTAGCGATAGGCTACTCCTAAGTTAAATAAGGTTTCGGCATTGTTTTGGGGAAAAGCCTCGCGGGTTCTTACTTCTAATGCGGCTTGGTAACAGGCGATCGCTCCTTCAATATTATCCCCCCGTTCCCCTTTGATGCGGTCTGAGTAGGCATTACCCAGATTATTTTGGGTCATTGCCCAATCTTTGGGAAAAGCCTCGCGGGTATAAACTTCTAAAGCGGCTTGGAAACAGGCGATCGCTATTTCAAGATTATTTGCCCGACTGCCTAATGGAAACTCTACGATATCAATGGCAAGGCTGTTCAGTAGTGTTGCTAGAGCTTCATTTTTCTGATAATCATTGGGGTCGAGTTCCGAGCGAAACCATCGTACCAGCATCCCGCCAAAGGTCGGGTCGAGTTTATCTTGATGTCGTGCTAAGAAGGGATAAATTACGTTGCGATCGCTCTTGCTTTCATATTCTAGTCGCAACAGTTCCATGAGAAAGCTTGCGTAGTCTTCCGGTGTAGCGTTTGGTTGGGTTTCCCCGGGTTCGCCCCCACCCGCTTGACCGTTGAGAAATTGCGCCACCTGTTGCGCCAGACTTCGCAGAAAACCTGCCTCATTCTCTTGTCCGGCCTCCTCCAACTTTGCCGCCACCTGTTGGGATGCCAGCACAAATCCCTCGTCCACCAATTCCAGAGAGTTGTTGAGGATTTGGTTAAGCTCTTCTCCACTGGGGCAGGAGAGGAGTTGTTGGATTAAGTCTAGATAGGCGAGTTTGCGTTCTTCGTTCATGGTTGGGAGTTGTTGGGTGGAGCCAGTTTCTTTTGGTTTCTATTTTATCGGGATTTTAGCGGGGACCGGTGCGCTTCAGTGTTCGCATGAATTACTTACCCCCTGATGCCTCGTTTGCTAAGCATTTAAAAAAGCCAGAAATAGGCTATATCAGCCGCTATGCATTAGGCCGTGACTACCATAAAGTATTGCGCAAACGTCTGAAGCAACTGGGAGAAAAAATCACTGCCTCTCTGGCGCATACCCAATACCGCCCGTTTGTAGATTCAGCCCCCGTCCTGGAACATGCCATTGCAGAGAAAGCAGGGATTGGCTGGACAGGTAAGCACAGCCTGACGCTTAATAAAGAAGCGGGCTCGTGGTTTTTCTTAGGTGAGCTTTTTATTAATTTACCGCTGCCGGTGGATACACCTATCGAAGAAGGCTGTGGAAGCTGCACGGCGTGCTTAACCATCTGCCCGACAAACGCGATTGTAGCGCCGTATAAAGTAGACGGTCGACGCTGTATATCATACCTCACCATTGAATCGGATAAGGACATACCCGAAGAGTTACGACCAAAGATGGGCAATCGCATTTACGGCTGTGATGATTGTCAGCTTGTCTGTCCTTGGAATCGATTCGCCGATATCACTAATGAAGAAGACTTTCATCCTAGGCAGGTATTGCATGGTCAAAGTCTCAATAATTTGTTTAGTTGGTCTGAAGAAACCTTTTTACGCAATACCGAAGGCTCACCTATCAGGCGTATCGGATTTGAAAAGTGGCAGAGAAATATCGCCGTAGCGCTAGGCAATGCTCCTTATAATGAAAAAAGCATTAAGCTTTTAGAAGAAAGGCGGGGGTGTGTAAGCGACTTAGTAGACAGGCACATTGATTGGGCTATTGCGCAACAGCAAGACAAACAACAAGCTGCAAGTGGTGATAGCAGACAACAAGCTCGGCTGATACGGGTTGTTGAAAAAGGCTTGCCCAGAGACGCGTAAGATTTACTGGTAACAGCAGTATTAAACGTGAATTATAACGTTATCCTGCTGATGCTATGTGGTCCGCTCCAATTTGATTATTCGAGTCGGGCTGAGCACCTTTTGTATTTTGTACTCGGGCACTTGTACCATTTTGTACTTTAGCGCTTGGCAAATATGAGGCAACAAAAGACACATTTAGTCTCAAGCCGCGCTGAATTTCCTTTGTAGTAATGGTTGGTGAACCGAACTGCCACCATGGCTCTTTTTCTAAAGCTGCAATCACCAAAGATAACTCAGTTTCAGAACCATCGTACTCACCTGTTATTTCACAGAGCCCATTTCCACACTTTACCGATTCCAATATGAAGCGTTCTTTATTGGGAGGTAAAGCAAAAAAGTTATTAAGTGAACCTTCTGTTTTCTTATAAAACGAGTCGGGGAGTATTGAATGAGTGCTTTGTGCAAATTGCGCGTTGGCTAATTCAGTATCGTCGACGTCAACAAGGCGCGGTGTTTTGCTTTCGCTTTTTGCTAGCTTAGCGGCAGGCTTAATGACTTTAAGTTCGCTGGCTTCCGTGGCGCGAGAGCGCTCTAACACCGTTGTTAGTCGCTCTTTCTCTGCATTGGATTCACTTAGCTGATGTTGATAACCAGAAAATTTATATCCCGCTATCAACGTAAACGCTATTAGTAGCACCACAAGCCACGCTTTCAGTCCAGTCCTTTTTGTCGAAACGCTTACTTGTGGTACTGCTTACTAAGTTCATGCACTGCGTTTACAAACACGCCAGCGTTCTCTGGTGGCACGTCTAAATGAATTCCGTGCCCTAAATTAAATACGTGACCGCTTCCTTCGCCATAGCCTTCTAGAATAGATGCCACTTCCTGTTCGATTCGTTGCGGCTGAGCGTAAAGCATAGAAGGATCCATATTGCCTTGAAGCGCAACCTTATCGCCAATACGTGCACGCGCTTCTTTAATATCGATAGTCCAATCTAAACCGACCGCGTCACAACCTGTTGCTGCAATTGATTCTAACCACATACCACCGTTTTTCGTGAACAAAGTAACAGGCACTTTACGGCCTTCATTTTCACGAGTTAAACCACTTACAATACGCTCCATGTACTGAAGCGAGAACTCTTTGTAATCACGAGGAGATAACACACCGCCCCATGTATCAAATACCATGACAGATTGGGCGCCCGCTGCAATCTGCGCATTAAGGTATTCAGTTACCGAGTCGGCTAGTTTGGCTAACAATGCGTGTAGCGTGGCTGGCTCAGCAAACGCCATTTTTTTGATTTTGGTAAAGGCCTTACTCGAACCACCTTCGATCATATAGGTGGCTAGTGTCCAAGGACTTCCAGAAAAGCCAATTAATGGTACTTCACCTTTCAACTCTCGGCGAATGGTGCGAACCGCATTCATTACATACTGCAGCTCGCCTTCTGGATCCGGCAGACCGATTTTATCCACATCCGCTTTGCACGTAATTGGATTCTTAAAACGTGGACCCTCGCCCGTTTCAAAGTAAAGACCAAGCCCCATTGCATCTGGGATAGTCAAAATATCAGAGAAAAGAATAGCGGCATCAAGAGGAAAACGGCGTAAAGGCTGCAACGTTACTTCACAGGCAAGCTCAGCATTTTTGCATAACGACATAAAGTCGCCTGCCACCGCACGGGTCGCCTTATATTCTGGCAGGTAACGTCCCGCTTGTCGCATCATCCATACAGGTGTCACATCAACCGGCTGTTTAAGTAACGCACGTAAATAACGATCGTTCTTCAACGCGGGCTTATCAACACTGGGGAAATTTTGCGACATATAACTCACCTAAATAACTGTACATAATCCAGCCGCGAAGTATACCAGCATTCTGAACAAGGTGTGCTAAAACCTGTATTAAAAAGTCAGAGTTTCGATGATAAATCGATGTAGTGTCGATAATTAAAGACGAGTATTTCTCGCACGGCATTTAAAAAGTAACTTGCACTTAAAGTGAGCGTTTGCTATTACTATAACCGTTAAACGAAAAGAAGCCCTCAATGGGACCGTGCTAAACGTATTGAAACCCTGCCTCGGCAGGGTTTTTTATTTGTTGCTAATTAGAGACATTGTTTTAGCGATGAGTTGTCCCGCGATCGATACTTTCGGTGGAATAGTTGGCAATGCATCTACGTCAAACCACTGTGCGTCATCTATCTCGTTTTCCTGGCAACGAATTTCCCCACCGTCATACTCAGCAATAAATCCGACCATAAGAGAGTGAGGAAACGGCCAAGGTTGGCTATTGTAGTAACGAAGGTTTTTAACTTTTACGCCAACCTCTTCAAATACTTCTCGATGAACAGCTTGCTCCAGACTTTCACCACTTTCTACAAAGCCGGCAAGGGTTGAGTACATATTGGATTCTCTGTGGCGAACCCCTTTTGCTAATAGTATTTTTTCATTGTTGTGAATAGAAACGATTATACAAGGTGAAACCCTTGGATAAGTTCGATGCTGACAGCGGTGACACTGCATTGCCATTTCCCAATCAACGCGTTCTGTTTTAGCACCACACTGACCACAAAACTGATGGGTACGCAAAAAATGAATATATTGCCAAGCTCTGCCTATTACAGAAAAAGCAATGTCATACTCGGCAAAAAGAAGCTGCCTAAGTGAAACTGTTTCCCAGCCGGGTTCGTCTACATATTCAGCGCCTAAATCTACAACAAAAACAGGCAAGTCTCTGTGCGCAGTATCATTTACGGGGGGAAGTTGATGTATTTCATCAACATATGATGCCAAAAACGGAATTTCACTTAAGTAAGCGACCGGGATAGACTCAGATGATTCATGTATTAGAACTTTACTGCGGCTGAATACCACCCACATTGCCTGCTGGGTAATCAATTTTCCCTCATCTAATTTCATCATCATCTTGTGTTACTCCTGTGCTCCTGAACTTCATCATACACTAGGGACAAATAAAGGTTAGCGTTCATTCAGACCAAAAGTTGTAAATTGAAGGTCAGCGAAACGCTAAATGCTTTTCAGTCTATCTTAGCACCATGTTTTTACTGTAATCTTTTTCGTGCAAAATTTGTGTCGCTAGTGCACGGTGTTATACTGAAACTTATTGTCGCTAAACGGGTAGCACATACAATGTTGCAACAGTTGGAAAGCGTAAAATCTAAATGGGGTGGCAAAAGCCAGGTCATAGACCGTTGGCTGTTAGACAGGCAAGCCTTATTAGTCTCGTACTGTGAACTTGCAGGCATTAATAACCATAGCGAATGCTTGCCCGATGCCGATGAAATAGCAAACTTTTGTGGTGCTTTACTCGATTACCTTTCTGCAGGACATTTCGAAATTTTCGATATTTTAGTTGAAAGCGACAGCGAAGGTATAAAACTGCGTGATAAACTTTACCCCAGATTGACAAAAACCACTGACGCCGCATTGGAATTCAATGATACGTTTGCGCAAGCAGTGACGCCAGAGCAGGCTAAAGGTTTCGATTCTGCCTTAGCCAAGCTTGGAGAAACATTAGAAGAGCGTTTTGCCTTGGAAGATGAGTTAATTGCTCACGTTCACACAAACAAACGTGATCCAGAAGTAGCGCTTTAATATAACAATGAAAGTCGAGTTTACGGTTATCATCAATGAATAAAACCACACTTATCCATAAGGCACGCGCGTATTGTGAACAGCGCGGCGCTAGATTTACACCGCTTAGAGAAAAGGTGTACGAGATTCTTGTATCAAAGCACGGCCCCATGGGTGCTTATGAACTACTCGACTCATTAAAAGAAACAGAATCCAGTGCAAAACCTGCCACTGTGTATCGCGCTTTGGATTTTCTTCTCGATTTTGGTTTCATTCATCGCTTAGAGTCTACCAATGCGTTCGTAGCCTGTTACCATTTTGGATGTAACCACCCCGTTCAGTTCTTAATTTGTGACAGCTGCGGTGATGTTGCTGAAATTCAATCTGAAGGTCTTCAAGATACCCTCGATAATCAAGCCAAACAACACGGTTTTAGAGTTTCAAAACAAACCATTGAGGCCCATGGATTATGTGCCGACTGTCAACAAACCGAAGAGCACACTGCCCAGGAGAGTGTACATGAATGCTGATTTTGTGAACCCTTTTATTGCCGGCCTGCTCAACGTGCTAGAGACCATGGCACAAACAAAGTTGACCCCGGGCAAGCCCAAACGCAAACAAAGCGATATCGCTAAAGGTGACGTTTCTGGCTTGATAGGCATGGTAGGTCCAGATGTTCGCGGCTCTATGTCTATCACGTTTGATGAATCACTTGCCCTTACTATTATGGAGCGAATGGTTGGAGAGCGTCCTGAAAAACTCGATGCTGAAGTGGGTGATATGGTTGGTGAAGTTACCAATATGATTTGCGGAAACGCAAAACGAGATCTTGCAGAACGCGGGTTCGAGTTCGGAATGGCGACACCTATCGTCGTATCGGGAAAGCAACACACTATCAGCCATCAGGTTGATGGCGCTAAAATTATTCTCCCTTTCATGTGCGATGAAGGATTAGCGCATTTGGAAATCTGTTTTGACAAATAATTTCTGGCATTCTGAAAAAATTACACTCGACAGTTACCCCAGAGGGTTTCACCTGATAACCGACAAGGTGGAATCTGCGCTACCGAATATTCGCCATGTTGAAGTTGGGCTGCTACACCTATGGCTTCAGCATACCAGCGCAAGCTTAACGATAAACGAAAATGCCGACCCTACAGTGAGGCATGATATGGAAGCTTTCTTCAACCATAGTGTAAAAGAAGACCTTTCTTTTTTCAGGCATACTTATGAAGGTAAAGATGATATGCCTGCTCACTTAAAATCGAGTATACTAGGCTGTCAACTTACCATTCCTGTCCAACAAGGCAAACTTGCACTTGGTACATGGCAGGGTATCATGCTCGGCGAACACCGAGATCATGGTGGAAGACGAACAATTATTGCCACATTACAAGGGATCGCAGCCTAACCCATATTATAAATGGCACAATTTGTGCTGGCGTATATCGCTAAGCACAACACAAAATTATCTAAAATCGATAATCACTCAACGTTAAACAGGATGTGACTATGAAACAACACTTTAAAATGGCAGCGCTATCTCTTGCTGTACTTTCATCTACCAGTGCATTTGCTCAAGACTCTTCTGAACCAGCGTATAAAAGTTGGTTTGGTGGCTCAGCGATGTACTACAACACTGATGAGTCTAGACCTTTCAATGAGGGCGTTGCGGACGATAACGGTATCGGCCTAACTGTTGAGTACGGTTTCCGTTTCACTCAAAGCTGGGCTGCAAGAGTTGAATTTACTGCATTAGAGTTAGAATATACTGATAATGCGGGGAATTCAGCTGAAGACGACGGCGAAATGACCGGCGTTGATGTGATGTACTTCATGCCAAATGACCAGTGGTTCCTATTCGGTGGTGTAAAGCGCCAAGCTGTTCTTGACTCTACAACTCTTGGTAACATCGGTATTGGTAAGCACTGGGATGTTCATGAGAATGTTAAATTAATTACTGAAGTTGCCGCTTACCATGACTTCGGCGAAGATTATAACGATTACAGCATCAAGCTAGGTTTAGCCGTACCGTTTGGTAAAGCGACACCTTCAGCACCTAAAGACAGCGACAATGATGGCGTTGTAGATGGCAAAGACCAGTGCCCAATGACTCCAGCTGGCGTTCGCGTTGATGCGACTGGCTGTAGCGTTGATAACGACAACGATGGCGTTCTAAACAGTGTTGACCAGTGTCCTAACACTCCAGCGGGCACTAAAGTAGATGCTACTGGCTGTGCGCTTAAAGACGCTGACAACGATGGCGTTGTAGACAGCAAAGACATGTGTCCAGATACACCGGCTGGCGTAAAAGTTGATGCTAAAGGTTGTACAGTATTTGACGAAGAGACAGTAGAAATCACGCTACGCGTTCTATTCGACAACGAAAGCGCTGTTGTTAAAATGCCTAAAGATCCAGAGATCTCTGAATTCGCTGAGTTCATGAAGCAATATCCTTCAACAACTGCTGTAGTAGAAGGTCACACTTCTGCACCAGGTACTGAAGCTTATAACATGGACCTTTCAAAGCGTCGTGCTGCTAACTTTAAAGAAGTAATGGTAGACATGTACGGTATCGACGGTTCTCGTCTAGAGACTATCGGTTACGGCGAATCTCAGCTTCTAGATACTGATAACGATTCTGAAGCACACCGTGTTAACCGTCGCATTTCAGTGACAGTTAAAGACACAGTGAAAGTAGCTGAAGAAAAATAATTCATACTATATGAATTGAACAAGGCGCCGAAAGGCGCCTTTTTTGAATCTGTAGATCTTAGCCAAACAAGCGTACTGTAGAGAGAAATACTTCAGACTAATTGATCTCAGCTAGCATGTCCGTTAGATAATTAGTTAACCAAAGAAAAAGCGTTAGTACTCGTCTGCGATGGCTGGGCCTGCATAGTTATCAAAACGAGAAAACTGGCCTTGGAATGTCAGTCGGCAAGTACCGATTGGACCGTTACGCTGTTTACCAATAATAATCTCTGCAATGCCTTTATATTCGCTGTTTTCGTGATAAACCTCATCGCGATAGATAAACATAATAAGGTCGGCATCCTGCTCGATTGAACCAGATTCACGAAGGTCAGAGTTAACTGGGCGTTTATCGGCACGTTGTTCTAGCGTACGGTTAAGCTGCGACAGCGCAACTACGGGTACTTCAAGTTCTTTAGCAAGCGCCTTCAATGACCGTGATATTTCGGCAATTTCCAACGTACGGTTATCGCTTAGCGACGGTACACGCATAAGCTGAAGGTAATCCACCATGATAAGGCTGATTCCACCGCGCTCTCGCGCGAGTTTACGGGCTCGACTTCGCACATCCATAGGTGTTAGACCCGAAGAATCATCAACGAACAAGCTGTCTTTGTCTTTAAGCATAGCCATAGTATTGGATATACGCGCCCAGTCTTCATCGTCTAGCTGAGCGGTACGAATCTTCGTTTGATCAACACGGCTTAATGACGCCAACATACGCATCATGATTTGTTCAGAAGGCATCTCAAGACTGAAAACAAGCACCGGCTTTTCTTCCGCCATCATGGCGTTTTCAATCAAGTTCATTGCAAAGGTGGTTTTACCCATTGATGGACGCGCCGCCACAATAATAAGATCAGAAGGCTGCATACCACTGGTCATTTTGTCTAAGTCAGTAAAGCCAGTTGTGACCCCCGTCACTTCTTTGTTGGTTTTTACCAGCTCTTCAAGACGGTCGATGGTCTTACCCAAGACAGACTCGACATCGCGAGGGCCTTCGTTCTCACCGGTTCTTCGTTCTGCTATTTCAAAAACTTTACTTTCAGCAAGATCAAGAATGTCTGCGCTGTCTCGGCCCTCAGGGTTGTAACCTACTTCAGCTATTTCATGGGCTACACCGATAAGCTCACGGGTAATAGCACGCTCGCTGATAATTTGTGCATAAGAGACTACGTTTGCAGAACTTGGGGTATTTTTAGCTAGCTCGCCGAGATACGCAAAACCACCCGCATCTTCCAGTTCATCGTGCTTTTCGAGCTCTTCTGAAACCGTTATAAGATCGATAGGCTGACTGCTATTAAGCAATCGCGTAATAGCACGAAAGATTATTTGATGTGAACGATTGTAAAAGTCGTTATCGGTAACGAGTTCCGCGACTTTATCCCAGCTTTCAGGGTCGATAAGCATGCTGCCTAAAACAGACTGCTCAGCCTCAATGCTATGAGGGGGAACCTTCAATTTATCAACATTTTTATCGTTGTTAGACGCAGACGCCACAAGTAAAGCCTATTCCAATGCACAAAAACCAGTTGGATATTATGCGCTTTTAACGCACATGTCTCAACAAAGGAAGCAGGTCTTTTATCACGAGAGCCTAAAAAGGCAGCTTAAGCTATAGCGTTTTTTCTAGCTTCAGAAAAGTGCCATCTACTAAGGTATAAGTGTTGATGTTCTCTTGAAAAATCAGTGTCGACCCCATGATTGCCTCGTTATCTGAACAAGCCAAACTTACTTGAGTGATTGTGTCATCACTGAAATCTAGTGACGACGGTGATGCTCCAAAAGTAGCGTGAAAGTCACTTCCACTCATCTCTTCGGAGGTATAAACAGGTGACTCACAAAAGACTTGGTCGAGTTTCGCGGTCTCTTTTTCGTAGGTCACAGAGCGCCCGAGAAACTGCTCTGATTCAGCTGTTGAGTGAGCGGTAATGCCAACGTTATAAGCTTTAGTAACAACCCAAGTTCCTTCATAATAAGCGGGCTCTTGAACAGCACAACCTAAGGTTAGCGCACATATCCCAAACGCACCGATAATTAGGCTATGAAATCGCCAAAACCTTTTGACGTGTCCAATAATACTCAATTTACTCTCCATATATAAAATTCATTAAAATCAGATAGTTTAACGTACAAGCCAACTAAAAAGTTTACTTGTAATGGCTTGATTATAGAGTTTTAAACTTTCCCTATAGTTCTAACTAAACGCTCAAATATCAACATTTAGCGACCAAACAAAAAAAGCTGCGTACAAACGCAGCTTTTTTAACGTCACCACATATACTAATTGATAAATGTGGTCTAAATTGCTTTTTTCAAGCTAAAGTATCTATCAATCTAACTATAGCTTATTCATTTTTGGTCTATTTCTATACGCCCATGCACCGTCGAAATATCCACGCTCGCAGCACCGCCATTGTGTATAAAGCGCAACCAGCTTCCAGGCCCATACTTTGGCTTTTGTGCTTTCTCACCGCTAATATGATTCACAATATTTCCACCTGCATGTGTCTCTATATCAAACTGCGCTGAGACATCATCTTGGAAAACAAATTCCATCGCACCACCAACCGAATTAGCTTTAATACTGCCATTCGCATTTAGCCCCAATTTTGCAAAAGTACGACCGTTAACGGTATTTATCTGCAGGCTATCAATATTTTGCAACGATAGATCAATACGTCCGTTCACAGTTTCAACAGATAAGTCAGGGCTGCTCGATGCGATATCAAGCTTTCCATTAACCGCTGCAAAACTCACAGGCGTGGTACCTTCGTGCGTTGCTTCTATATCGCCGTTAACCGTGCCGGCTTCTAAACGGCCTCTGACGTTCTTTAATAAGATATCGCCATTCACAGATTCAACCTCTACGCGCTCGCCAATGTTTTCTAGCGTCACATTGCCGTTAACGACCTCTACATCTACCGCTTTTGTTATTCCTTCAGCTTTAACGTCTGCGTTGACTGCGGTGTAATGAAGATCGCTTGCCGATGGCACGTAAATAGTTAGGTCGTCACCATCTCGACTCTTCTGATACCAACTCTTTGAGTGGTGCTCCACCTCTACGTGAATAACAACAACATCGCCGCGCTTTTCGAAAATAAATTCTTCGGTTTGATCACCAAGCTCTCCTGTTACCCGAACCTGAGCTTTATCCCATACTCGGATATCAGCCTTTCCATCTATATGTTCAATATCAATTTTAGGAGAGGATGAGGTATCAATGGTTTTATCAACTTTTTCGCCCGCAAATGCGGCAGTAGCGATGCTTAATAATGCCGTAGTTAGTACAGCTTTAACCCCGTTAGATGAACTGAACGTGTGCGTTAACTTATCCGATATTGTGTTTTTCATATTTGTATTCATTGTGAAGCCCTTATTAAATTTGCTGCCACTTTGGCGCGTGCACTCGCTCAATTAAGGCAATTTGCTGTTGATATACGTGATGCAGCATTTTTATCAATGCTGAGTTGTCTGGGTCGTCTTTTAACGCCGCCTTAATAACATCCGCGGCATCATCTAATTCTTTCAGCTGTTCCTGCCAGTCTTGGGTTAGCGCAGGAGTACTTTCATAACTTGCTAGCAGGCTGTTAACCTGCTGCTGCTGTTGGCTGCTCATTGCATCAATCAACGCGTATCCACTGCTTCGACTTTCATCGCTTTTGAACGCAAAGGGAGCATCAAACCACAAGACAGTGACCAAGCAAACACTGGCAGCTATAGCCATCCATTGACTTGAAGTTACCCTAGAAGGCGAGGTCTCTTCATTTGAAGCATCGCCCTGTTGAGACGCTATGCCTAGCTCAATTCCACGCCATAGATCCCGTTCTGGATATTTCTCTTTCGATAACCCAGACACATGCTGAGCAAGCTTGTCATCAAAATCACTCATCATCGACTCCCATAAAATCTTTCAATAATTGCTTAGCACGAAAAAATTGCGCTTTGCTTGAGCCCACAGCCATGTTCAACATGTTGGCAATATCTTCGTGGCGGTATCCTTCAAGTGCATGGAGTACAAAAACCATTCTGGCACGCTCTGGTAGGCGAATAATCAATGTTTCTAAATCCACATCGGTACTATTCTCTTGAGCCGGCATTTCACTAATGCCGCTATTTTCTAAGTTAAACATGCGCTGCACCCAGCCTTTCTGTTTGCGCATGTAAGAGATGGTAATGTTTGCCGTTACGCTATGTAGCCACGTAGAAAACTGGCTTTGCCCGTCGAAATTATCGAGCTTTTTCCACAGCTGAATAAAGACTTCCTGAGACGCATCTTCTGCCATTCCTTTTTCACCAGTAAGCCGATAACACAGTGCGTAGACTCGGCCAACATATTCGTCGTAAAGAGCTCTAAACGCTTGTTTGTCGCCCTCTTTCGCCTTACATATAAGCTCGTGTTCGTCTTTGTTACCAAACACCACATTGGCGTGTACAACACGTTGTTGTGTGTGTTCCATTCTTTTCTCTTTTTATTTGTGATGCTGATTAGCATTAGCACTTGTTAGTGTTATAAGGTTAGTCGTACCCTATAGTAGAAAGGTTTAAATACACAAAAATATTTTTTGGAGTTGCCATGTCTGCCACCTTTACTGTTAACGCTTTGTTTGCTGGAAAACCTCAGCCACTTGGCCCTCGTGGGGCACCAAGTAGCATTGTTAAAACCTCCGTCGAAAAGTTAACGGTACATACGGACAGAACCGATGAAGACGAGCAGGCCAATAAACGCCTTCACGGTGGGCCAGAAAAAGTGCTTCATCAGTTCAATCCGACCAACTATCTAACATTGAAAAAACACTTTCCTGAAGGCGAATTTTCGTTAGGCAGTATTGGCGAAAACATCAGTGTAGAGGGTATGGACGATGCCACCGTTTATATCGGAGATATCTGGAAGTTCGGCGAGGTAGAGCTGCAAGTGAGTGCACCTCGTGCCCCTTGCAATAAAATATCTCACCGCTTTGGCATCCCCAACTTAGATAGATTTGTTGGAGAACGAGGTATCACTGGCTGGTATTACCGCGTTATTAAAACCGGCACCATTAACGTTGGCGACGAAGTAACACTACTGCATCGCGAAGATGACACTGTTAATGTTCATACCTTAATGCAGTGTGCCCATACAAAAGCGGACCCAGCACTGGCCCAAAGACTAGCTACGCTGGAACCGCTCGATGATGAATGGCGTGGTAAATGCCAAAAGATTGCGAAAAAGGTCGCTGACAATTAGGCTTTGATCTGAAGACTGCACTTAAAAAGATGCCTGCTCACCTTCATTCAAAATAATCCAAGGCATTGCAGGGTTTAACTGCTTTTTCATTTTCATAAGACGGAATAGCGCAGAATGTGACGTCTTGTCACCCATCATCCAGCTAGCATTTCCATAGCCCCAAGGCACCACGGCTTTACAGCCTAGGTCTTGGGCCGCAACAATGGCATCTTCTGGTGTTGTATGTACCTTGCGATACCATTTAGGTGAAGTTTCGCTGAAATAAGACGCTATAGGTAATAGGCAAACATCTATATCGCCAAAGCGGGCTTTAATATCTTTGAAGTGGGGTGAATATCCCGTATCTCCCGCAAAAAACAAGGTACTGCCTTCATGCTCAAAGACCCAACCGCCCCACAATGTTGCATTGTCGTCCTCGTATAAATACGGCACCCAAATTCGGTTACTGAAGTGATGAGCGGGTACAAAATGTATTGAGCTTTCGCCTATTTTTTTGCTGGTATACCACGCCATCTCGCTGATAGCGTAGCCTCTAGCAGGAAAGTGTTCAGCAAAACCAAGCGGCACCAGATACTCTGGTTTGGTACCTAATGCGTCAATATCGGCTTTATTAAAATGGTCGTAGTGTATGTGGGAATACACCACAGCATCGGTTCGTGCGAGTTTGTCTTCGCTTACTTCAGCGGGTTCGTTGCGGCTAAAACCTTCTGCCAATCGAAAAGCCCAGTTAACGGGCCAATCGAACTGACCAAACACGGGGTCTATGAGTATTTGCTCACCACCTGCTGTATTAAGTAAAAAGCTTGCATGCCCTAGCCAGGTAACGGTAAAGCCTGTGTGTAAATTCACTGTCGGGTTGTTGCCAACGAATCGACAATCTTGCATGTTACCTTCACACTCAATGTCAGTAGATGCCGGATAGCAATTATTAGTACAGGTAACAGGATAAGCCTTAAAACGGCCATAGATATTGCTGAATCTGTTCTCGAAACCAGGTTCATCAGAGTACTTAATTAGCGCCTTTTCACTATCAACTTGGGTAACCTTATTAGGTGTAGCACACCCTGACACAATTATTGAAACCGCAACTAAGATAGGCGTTAAAAACGTCCACTGCTTTGGTGGCTCCTTTAAACAACTTGTCATGTTTATTATCCCGTCCTTGTAATTCCAGTCTTGCAGTTAAAGCTTAATTTTGTGCCTATGTTCGTATGCTATTAACACGCTTTTATAAAAGGTGTGTTTGAAACAGCTCACGATAGTACACAGCAAGACGATGACCATCATTGTAAGGTGGGAAAGTATTCGCTTAACAGTAAATTTGTAACAAAATGAAAGTGAGCAAAGAGCAAGAATGACAAGTTGCAAATGATAATTATTATTAATAATATAAACTAAAATCTATTTCTTAAGCCGTTATGTGCAAAACCCGAATACTCATTGTTGAAGACGACGCGACGTTAAGTGAACAAATTACGCAGCTGCTACAGGCTCGAGGGTTTGTTACTCGCCACGAGAGCGATGGTCACGCGGGTTTGCACGCTGCGCTTGAAGAAGACTTTGACCTAATATTGCTCGACATACGCATCCCTTCGCTGAATGGTCTTTCATTACTACATCAACTCAGACAAATAAAGCAAACACCTGTGATGATGATTACGGCTTCGGGTGCCGAGCAAGAGCGGATTGAAGGCTATCGCAAGGGCGCTGATGACTATTTGCCTAAGCCCTTCAATTTTACTGAAATGATGCTTCGCATCAACGCAATACTGCGCCGCAGCAAAGCCATGAGTAGTTCGGGTACCCCAAAATCAGAAATTTTAGTTGATGTGCTTTATCTAAACCGCATTCAACAGGTGACGAAATACCACGCTAAGTTACTCGAATTTACACCTATACAATTTAAACTTCTTTGGATGCTAGTAGAAAACAAAGGCGAAACCTTGAGCAAAGCATTTCTCTACCACAGCGTGCTCAACAAACCCTTTTCTCGATATGACAGAAGCCTAGATATGCATCTCTCTAGAGTGCGTAAAAAGTTGGTTGAAACGGGCATGCCTCCTGAGCGCCTTGCTACAGTTCACGGTCAAGGGTACCGCTTTTCGTGAAGAATAAATTGCTTTGGCGTCTATGCACACTTATTGCTGTGGGTACTGTCTTACTATTCTGGGCGATTGCGTGGCTTACTAATCATACCGAAACCAGCATGAGCTTTTTAGATAAGGCTCATCAAGAAACCCTGTACGCCTATGGTGTGGAAGCGGAAAACATTTATCTGGAAAAGGGGGAAAAAGCATTAGCCATTTTCTTAAAAGAGATAAGAGCGAAAGAGAACACCTGGCTTGCTGTGCTTAACTCTGAAATGACAACATTCGCAGATACCAAGATGTTAGATGAGTTTGCTGATAGGTTTCAAATTGGGCGGAGCCCTGAATGGAAAATACATTTGTATTTCTCTGAAAACCCTGTGATGGAAGTGCCTTTTGTGGACAACAACACGCACTTTTTGATTCAGCTTCCACAACGAATGCGCCCAGGCTCCCTATTACTCGCTACCCGTCTAGCATTACAAATTGCATTACCCTTAGTCATACTAAGTCTATTGAGTTTTATGCTCTATCGACATGTTATGACACCACTAAAGCAATTAGAAAATGCCACAAAAGACTTCGCAAACGGCAATTTAGAAGCCCGTGCAATGGCTGCAATGCCCAAGCGAAATGACGAGCTTACTAGGCTTGCCCATACATTTGACAAGATGGCCCAAAGAACGAGCAGTCTCATCTATAACCAAAGAAGTTTACTTGCAGACCTTTCTCATGAGCTTCGCACACCTCTTGCTCGCATTGATATGGCGATAGACTTTGTAGAACAAGATATTAATCGTGAACAAGCGCTTTCTCGTTTGCGCTATGAAGCCAGTACAATGAGAGAGCTTGTAGAAGATACGCTCACTTTTGCGTGGCTAAATACAGAGTCACCTCAATTAAACAGCGATGATTTTGACTTGGTAGAGCTTATAAATGTTATTTGTGAAGATGCGCGCTTTGAATACCCTGATAGAACCTTATGTGTAAGCACGCCAGAATGTGCGAGTATAGAAAAAAGTAGTCAGCTTGCCTTGGGGCAGGCATTAGAGAATATCATTCGCAATGCTTTGCGCCATACCCCGCAGCAAAGCAAAGTAAGCGTGACCTTGGTCAGCGATAGCCAAAGCTACATTATTACTGTAGCTGACGAAGGAGTGGGCGTACCCGATGCAATGTTAGACGCCATATTTGAACCTTTTTTTAGGGTTGATAAAGCGCGTGCAAACAAAACCTACCTACATTCTTCAAAACGTTCTGGCTTTGGTCTTGGCCTTGCGCTAGCGAAGCGTCAGGTCGCAGCCGTCGGTGGCGAAATTTCAGCGAAAAACCGCGTTAACAGCAACGATACTGCGACTAGAGCTCATGCAAAAGGTATTAGTGAAAAGAAACACACTGGACTAATAGTTACCATAACACTACCTAAGCTTTCTAATGCTTCTTTCGCAAGCTCATAAGCCGTCGAACACCTAGCAAAGTGCCAGTGTAAACCAAAATACAGCAAAGTAAGCTGACTAGCCCTGCGACTGTCTGACCTATAAAGCCATAGTATTCTCCGGTATGTAAGAATCGAGAAGTGCCCCAAGCCTGACTTCCTCTAGGCCAATCGGCCTTATGTAGGACTCTAGCGATCTCACCAGTGCCCGTGTCGAAATACAGTGCATACGCTAACTCTTGTCGGTGACCTATGCTTTTATCAATGTAAAATCGCGCTACGCTTTCCATCTTTCCAATTTCTAACCACATCGAATACCAGTCCTGATACCCATTATCGTCGGCGTGTTGCTGGGCACGGACGAATAGCGTATCGTAGCTGACAACGTCTGCATCTAGCGTTTCAGGCATTGCCTTTTTTTCGCGAGCAGGTACTTCCTCACCATATAGCCCATACAGTGCTTTGTTAGCCCATTGAAAGTAAAAAAGCGTTGCCGTCATTGAAATAACGAGTAAAAAAGGCAGTGACCATGCACCAAAAACAAAGTGCCAATGACGATGGCGATGCTGTTTATTGGTGTATTGCTGCCGCAATAGTGTTTGCTGTTTTAAAGACTTCATCGATATGTGTTTTGGCCACCAAATAATAACGCCAGATACCAGTAAAAAGACAAAGATAAGATTACTGTAAGCGGTTATGGTTTTACCTATTAATTTATAGTCTCCTTCCAACAATAAATAGCGATGCAGGTCTGTAATGACATGGAAAGCCTCTTCAACGATCCCTTCTCCCTCTCTTAATACATCTCCTGTATAGGGGTGAATAAGATAGCTATGCTCGCCCGCCCATGCTGGAATTGCAGCCCCGTCACGGTTAACCCATCGAACGAAAATATGTGCTTCGTTCGGATGCTTTTTGCGAAGTATTGAAACCACCTCATCCGTTGAGATAACAGGTTTTCCAGTATCAACGGTTTGTGTATAAGCCATTTCACTTAGCTCTTTAAACTGGCGCTCGTAAGTAAGCAATACTCCAGTGAAAGCCATAATAAAAACAACTACGCTCGCCAGTAAGCCAGCAAAGAGGTGGGCCCAAAAGACCCACCTTTTAAATGGAAGAATTTTCATTAGCGTTGGCTACTTAGAAATCGTAGGTCACTGACAAGCGAATATCGCGCCCTGCTTCTTGAGGGCCAACAACGCTAGGGAATACTTCGCTGTAATCACCCACACTTGAATGGTCGATGTAGGCTTCATCAAACAGGTTAGTAACAGCAAGGTTGACGCTAAGGTCGTTTGTTACTTCCCATTCGCCATAAATATCCACTAGGGTGTAGTCTGCTTTGTTAAGTGAATAAAGCGAATCAGTCCAGCCATTTTCTAAGGCCTGATGAAGTGTATCTATATTGATATCATCAACCATAGTAATGTTAAAGCCAATGCTGATGTCAGCAGTAACCGTGTAATCTGCACCGAGTACCCAGGTATCGCCGCGGCTATTACCTAAGCCAACAAACTCGTACCCGTTAATATCAATGCTGTTATAAGGCACGCTGTACAGATCTTCACGAGGCATCAACTCAACGTCTACGCTTGAAAACCCAAAATACAACTCAACAGAATCCCAGCGATACGCAAGGTTAAACTCTACGCCAGATGATTCTAGGTCGCCTATATTATTAAATACCGAGTTACCTTGATAACCGCTAAATAGCACATCATCAATGGTAGATTCATAAGCGCTAAGGCGCGCATTTAGGTTATTAGCACTGTATTCGATTGAGGCTTCGATATTGGTGACTGTTTCAGGCACAACGTCGCTACCAAC
>JAXHTT010000006.1:0-56742 GCA_034190055.1 Pseudomonadota bacterium
GAAGAAAACGTTAAGGGTAGATTACAACCTGGCTTTTACGCTGACTTTGCTATTCTTAACCAGGATATCTTAACAGTAAGTGAAAAGGCATTACTAAACACACAAGCACAGTTAACTGTCGTAGATGGCAACGTCGTTTTTGCCGATAGACAGCAGTACCCAGAACTCGCAACACCAATAGAAACAGCCGAGCCCGCGTGGTCACCGGTTAACTTCTCCCAACAACGTTAATTGAGAAAAATCATGGCAAAACGAATTTCATCTCACAAAAAAGATTTAGGTGGCTTCTCAGTAAGCCGCATTATTCCCCACGTTGACGCAAGGAGCATTGGCCCATTTGTTTTTGTTGACCATATGGGACCTGCACATTTCCCAGCAGGCAGCGGCATCAACGTTAGGCCCCACCCGCATATAGGACTGGCCACCATTAGTTATTTAATGGAAGGTAGCATGCTGCATAGGGACAGCTTAGGCACTATTCAGGAAATACAGCCTGGCGACGTAAACTGGATGACAGCGGGTAAAGGCATTGTTCACTCTGAGCGAGAGACCATTGAAACCCGAGGCAGTGACCATGTGCTAAACGGTCTACAGTGCTGGGTTGCATTGCCTGAAGAAAAGGCAGATATGGAGCCCAGCTTTATACACGTTAACAAAGCTAAACTGCCTTATATACATCGTGAAAAAGTACTGATGCGACTAATTGCAGGGGAAGCGTACGGCTATACGTCACCGGTTAAGACGTACTCCCCCATGTTTTATTTAGATGTGATTACAGAAGCAGGAGCGGTTATTGAGCGTCCGTGTGGCAATTCTCAAACGGCCTGCTACGTTATTTCCGGTAAAGTTAAACTAGGCGATGAAGTTTTCAGCGCTGGCGAGTTTGTCCTTTTGGACGATGAAAGTGAAATTGAAACCATGGAGAATAGTCGCTACTTCCTTTTAGGTGGCAAGAAAATGGACAAGCAGCCCATTTTACGATGGAACTTTTTGGCGTACTCTCAAGAGAAAATAGAAGATGCTGAGGCTCGTTGGGCAAACGGGTTATTTCCAACTATTCCGGGTGATGACCGCGAATTTATTCCTCTGCCAAAATAATGCCTTGCTAAGGGTAGCTAAAACTAAAAAGAGCAGGTTTATAGCCTGCTCTTTCGTTAGTGAAATGCCACTGTATAATTAGTGGTCGTGATCGTCGTGCTCGTGTTCTTCAGCAATACCTAGCCAAACTGCACCTGAAGGCTCGAAGTCTAGCTCAAGTAAAGTTTCCGTAGTCTCGGTTTCCAAATCAACAGCAAGGATAGCTTGCGCAACAGGGTCAACAACAAACAAGGCTTCTTCATGCTGTGATGCCGCCATGCTAAACGACTGGTCATCTGTTAGGTTAGCCGCGCTGGCACTGGCCACATCAATTTTATGTGCAAATTCCCAGTGAGTGTCACCTTCTTCTTCGTGCGCTTCTAGCAGCGTTACAAAACCTTTGTCATCTAAAATAGCAAAGAATTCGCCGCCCATTGAGAAACCGTATGACACCGCATGAGCGTCAGTTTCTGGCTGCCAGTCAATCACGCTCATTGTACTAGTTACAGGCGACACATTAGCTAAAACAGCACTACCACCGCCGTGCTGTGAAGCAATACCAATAAAGGCTTCTGCGTGTTCGTGTCCATATATTGTGCCAATGCGCAGGTCGCCAAGACCATCAATGTTGTCAATAAACGCGCTGGTAAATACCTCATCATCTTCGTTGAGAATTAATACGCCGTCGCTACAGCCAAATGCCACAGCGATTTCGTTTTGAGCGGCGCCATGTAAATCAGCACACTCGCCATCAAAGCGTTGCTCTTCTTCGTACTCACCATCATGCCAGTGATATACCGCAACACTGTCTGGCAAGATTGGGTTAGCTGAACGCGACTCTGCATCGTCACGACGTACGGTACTAATCAGCATGTCACCACGAGGTTCTGCGACACCGTGCATGTTTACGGTAAACTCTAAAGTAGGAACATCTGTAATTTCACTGGCAATTTGCGTGTCAGTTACCACTTTTACCGCTGCAGGCATACTGGTATCGGCGTCACCGTCGTAAAACACTGCAAGCTGACCATCGTGGGTTACTACGTGAGTCGGTTGGCTGCCTTCTAGTGTGAAATCAGACAAACTTGGGGCTTCTTCATAGTCATGAAGGTGTTCTACGTGGTCTTCACGCCATAATCCACCATCGAGAAACTCAGTTAATCCGTTTGCTCGGCTGTTAATTACTGCAAAGCGGTAGTCTGCTGAGGCGCTTACACTACTACCATCATGGGTGGTAGAGAAGGTATCGAGTACTGAATCATCATCTAAATCAAATACAGTGAGTGAATTTGATGCAGCATCGGCGACTACTAATCTGCCTTCACTTTCTATTTCATAGTCTGAGTCGTGGTCGTCATCGTGGTCATGGTCGTCGTGGTCGTCGTGGTCGTCGTGGTCGTGATCATCCACTGGTACCTCAATAGGGTCCAGCTCTACAATGTTTGTTTCTGCATCACCACAGCCTGCAAGCAAAAGCGCACTGGCTATAGCGCTGAGTACTAATCTATTTTTCATGTGTGTATCCTATCAATAATTCTTTTTTATAAGCTGAACTTAGAAATAACCGCGTACGCCGAAGGCAAAGTTTCTGCCCGGACGCGGTGCAATATCTTTCAAAAATGAAGTGTGAACGCGCGCTTCTTCGTCTGTGAGGTTTTCACCGCTCAGGTATACAGATAAGTCGACGTCACCCATTGGGATGTCATAGGTGATTGATGCATCAACAAGGGTGTAACCGTCTGTTTCAGTCTCGAACGTCGAGATATCATCTTGTTTCGCAAAATGCGTAATATCTAAGTCAGCTCGAATGTTATCTAATGTGTAAGCAACGTGTGACCCCACTCGCATAGGTGATGTACGCGGCAGCGGGCCACCATCTTTAAGACGGGCCTTAACATAGTCGGCGAAGAAATCGAGTTTAAGATTGTCAGTGGTTTGCCAAGCAACCTGTAATTCAAAGCCATGAAGAATGGCGTCAGCTGAACTAAATAGGTAGACAGGTAGTTCATCGCTGTGTTCATCATGCCCTTCTGCGCCGTGGCTCTCTTCACCATGATCGTGTTCGTGGCCTTCGTCCCCATGCCCTTCTTCACCGTGAGCATGGTCGTGCCCACTTTCGGCAAATAATCCGGTTTCAGCTTGGAAGTAGTAATTATCTACTTGGTTATAGAAGGCGTTAAAAACAAAGCCAACGTCGCCCTGTGTTTTTCTAAACGTTAGATCAATATTGTTAGCTGTCTCAAGGTCGATAGGCGTTTGAGAAAGCACAAACTCGCTCTCTTCTGACAAATCAAACAGCGCGCCAACTTCATAAGTACGGGTGCCGATATGCGGGCCAAAGGACAGAAGCTCGGATGCTGAAGGCGCACGCTCTGAGCGGGAAAGTGAAATGCCTACGTTGTAGCTTTCATTAATGGTATAGACCACACCTGCTGACAGAGATATAGGTGTAAACTCTTGATCTACCGCAAACTGTCGTATGAACTCGCTGCCTTCATGTTCGTCGTGATCGTGCTCGTGCTCGTCGTGATCGTGCTCGTCGTGCTCATGTTCGTCGTGATCGTGCTCGTCATGTTCGTGTTCATCGTCATGATCGTGAGCGTCAAGTTCAGGCAACAACACACTTGATGCGTCTAATGTTACTCTTTCCGCTCGCGCCCCTAACTGAACCAGAAAATCACCAAAGTGACGCTCTTCCATGAGTGCTACAGCAAACATCTCCATTTCTGAAGGCGGTGTAAATGCTTCTTCGCCTTGAGCAAATACATCGCTCCCTTTGTAATGTAAGCTGATACCACCGCGCCAGCCAGCCATTGGTTTATGTAATAGCTCTACGCGAAGTTCTTCAGTTTCATTACTAAAGGTAGTACCTACTGAACCACCTTCAACTTCAGCATGTTCATAATCGGTATAACCCGCTCTAAAGTGAACACTTTGCAAAAAGTCATTGGTAAAGTTGTATTCACCTAAAAGCTGATACTTAGTTTGCTCAAGATCAGCGAATACCGAAGTATCTCCGCCATGGCTGTGCCCGGGCACACCGTATTCTCGCTCGAATCGCTCTACTGCTACGCCGACGTAGCCTTGGTCAAATAAGTAGCTGGTACCTAACGTAAATCCGTGGGACTCTTCGTTACTGTTCTCAACCACGTTGTCGCCATCTGGATCGTCAATATCAGGCGCCATTGGGGTTTCATAGTCATTTGAATCGCGATAAAAGCCGTCAGCATAGAAGGCTATGTTGTCGACGCCAGTAGTCACGTTAAACGTTCCAAGCTTCTGGTCGTTAACGGTTTGCGTTTCTAATACAAATTCACCGCGCGTTTCGGTGGACGTAGGTACACGTTGGTCAACTACGTTAACCACACCGCCTATCGCACCACTCCCAAAGAACAAGGTTGCAGGCCCTCGCAGCACTTCAATTTGGTTAGCGGTTGAGGCTTCACTTGCTACTGAATGGTCGGGGCCAACACGGGAAACGTCGCTCACATCCAAGCCATTTTGCGTAATCAATACACGTGGTCCGCTAAGGCCACGAATAATTGGCGTGCTCGCCACATTGCCGTGAAAGTTAGACTGTACACCGGGTAATTTTTCTAGCGTATCGCCCAACGTAGCCGCTTGTTGACGACGTAAGGTTTCGCCAGATAACACACTCACAGGAGTGGCCGATTCCATTACCGACAAATGCATAGGCGTGGCCTGCACATCAATAACTTCGATAGCACTGCGCGCCAAGACATAGTTAGCGTCAACCACGCTGTTAGGTTGCACTTGCGCATGCTCGTGTAAGTGAGCGAAACCAGAGGCGAAAATGTGTAGCGTGTAGTCACCTTCCTCTACGTCAGAGAAACTAAACTCACCCAACTCATTAGTGCTGGTCACACGCTTTAGCGCCTCAATTTCAACAGTGGCATTGGCGAGGGGCTTTCCGGCTGCATTAGTGACCGTGCCAGAAAGTGTTTGTGCTAGCACTGACGGAGATGCTAATAGCAACGCAGGCGCAACAAGCGACATGCCCAGCGCCAATCGAGACAGTTTCATTATTCTAACCTCTGAATTTGTGTAATGTGATAATGTATCATATTTGTTTTTATGGTATGTTATATTGTAACGTTTACGCAAGAGGTAAAAATGAAAACCATTTCTATTACGTGGAAAAATCCACAAAAAGCGCTACGCGCCTCTTCAGCTTTTCTCAAGGTGGGTGCTTTTGTCGGACTAAACTTGGCTGGAATGGGTATCAGCGCAGTTCATGCCGCGCCTCATACTCACGGCGAAGGAACACTGCAAATTCTGCAAGCGGGAAGTGACTGGCAATTCGTGCTGCAGTTGCCCGCTGCTGATGTTCTGGGGTTTGAATACGCGCCAACTACGGCTAACGAAAAAAAACGTTATGAGGAAATGCAAAGCACTTTTCTGCGCTTTGACGACATTTTTACCCTTAGCAACGCCTGTGAATTACTCGATACTACCCTAGAAAGCCCATGGGAGATAGCTAACGAGCATGACGAGCATGACGAGCATGACGAGCATGACGAGCATGACGAGCATGACGAGCATGACGAGCATGACGAGCATGACGAGCATGAAAGTGAACACGGAGGCGATGCCCATCGCAATACCCATTCTGACTTTCGTGTTGCATATTTGCTTAGCTGCCAAGGCCCTTTAAAGCATGTTGAGATGACAGGCTTTGCTACTTGGCCAAGCCTGCAGCACGTAAATGCAAAATGGGTAACCAACAAAGGACAAGGTGCGCTGGAGATAACACCTAGTCAGCCAACCTTACCCATAAGCAGGTAATAAGTTTTTTCACTCCCTCAGGCGCAGGTTTCTCCGATTGAGCGTGCGCTATAGCCATATTTGGACAGACTATGAATTCGACATATCAAGGAAACAGCGCAATGCCAAAAGTGCAGTTCATTTCAGATAGGCTTGCTATGCTCCTTTCATCGCTTTGCGTAATACACTGTTTATTAACGCCTATTTTATTGATTTCTATACCTGCATTAGCAAGTGTATCAATCCTTAACGATGAAACCTTCCATCAAATATTGTTGTTCTTTGTGTTACCCATTGGTTTTTTAGCACTCGCACTAGGCTACCTTCATCACAAAAATAAGTGGGTAGTATTCACCGGTGTTTTTGGTCTCACACTCTTAAGTAGCCCATTGCTCGTCGAGTGGATAGGTTTAGGACACGAAGTACTTGGGGAGCATGGTGAAGTGATCATCACGATAATGGCATCGCTTATAATCGTTGGTGCGCACCTTGTTAACTATAGACTTAGGTCAAACGCGCAGATGCCTGTTTGCGAAGAGCGCGAGACCACTCATTCACAACCCTATTAGTTTCATCATAACCTCAAAAGCGGACACTTCTTATTGAACAATGCTCACAAGATTGGTGATGTAAGCCGTTTTTGAGGTCTCATTCAGAGGTTATTTTGTCTAGTTTTAATCATACCGACACGGCGCTTCCCGATGTCACTACCGAGCAGTCTACTGCGCAACTTCCCACTATTGACAATGTTGGCATGCAGGGCATTGCAATCCCCCTGCACGTGCTAGGTAAACGCGGTGAGCGATTAGCCAGCCAAGCAAAGGTTGATGTAACCGTAAGTTTAGATCACACCAATGCTAAAGGCATCCACATGTCTCGCTTGTACAACCTGCTACAGCGGTACCTAAGCAACCAAGACTTACATAAGTCAGCACTTGTGTCGTTAATGAACGCGCTTATCGAGTCTCAAGATGGACTGAGCAACAGCGCCCAGCTTAATTTACATTTTGACCTCACCGTGTCGCGTCCGGCGCTCATAAGTAAGATGTCAGGATATCAATCGTACCCTGCTTCACTTTGCGTAAGGCGTTCGCCTGAAGGTTATGAAGCACAGCTTAAACTACGAGTCCCGTACTCTAGCACTTGTCCATGTTCAGCTTCACTCTCTCGCAAAGCATTATCAGAAGTATTTGTGCAGCAATTCGAAGGAAAAGATTTATCCGTAGAAGAAATGGGCGCCTGGCTCGCTTCTAAACAAGCCAGCATCGCCACGGCGCATGCACAGCGCTCCTTTGCCGATATAACTCTAGATTTAAGCGACAATGAAATCCCCGATTTTGTTGGCATTATTGACTTGGTGGAAAACGCGTTAGGTACACCGCTTCAAACGGCAGTTAAGCGTGAAGATGAACAGGCGTTTGCCAAGCGTAATGCTGAAAACCTAATGTTTGTAGAAGATTCGGTAAGGCGACTGCATAAAGCGTTAAGTACGTATTACCATGCTACCTATTTTCGTGTAAAAGTAGAGCATCAAGAAAGTCTGCACGCACACGACGCCATTGCTGAAATATCTGGCCCAGTTCATCGATAAGCTCAGACACCAATTGGTTGTTGGAGCAGGTAGACAGAAGAAACGACAAAAGGAAAATAACATTGTTATCTCTTAACAAGCTCTCTCTCATCAGCAGAGCAGTGTGCATAGGCGCTGCAGTATCAGCTATTGCGGCGTGCTCGTCTGCGCCATCAACCCCGCTTGCTGGTGTAAAATCACACACTCTATCAAATGCCGTGATATACCAAACCAGCAGCAAAGAGTACCCTGTTCTTTCAAGCTTTGTGTATGGCCAAGCTATTTCAGCGCTACCTACGCGTTTTGCTAATAGCGATGTTGTTGTCATGGATGTTGATGAGACCGTGCTAGACAATAGCACCTATCAAAAAGAGCGAGAGAGTGCCGGCTTGGGATATTCTTCACAAAGCTGGGCCGAATGGGTAAAGCGTGAAGAAGCCACGCTGGTGCCAGGCGTCGCTGAATTTATCGACGAGGTTGTTGAACGAAATGGAAAAGTGGCGCTTATTACGAATCGCGATAAAACGCTTGATAAGCACACGTGGAATAATCTTTTGGCACAAGGTTTACCGCTGACCACCAGCAATACCTGCGTAGTTGGCCGCACTGCTGAAGATAAAGAAGCAGTCGCACTAGAAGGTATGGTTAATGACAAAGACTTGCGAAGAATGCAGCTTACCCAAGGTAAAATCGCATGTTCAAATGCGTCTAAAGACGCCACATCTACGTGGGCGGAGCCTCACACTATTATCATGCAAATTGGCGACAATATTGAAGATGTGGGCGGCGTAACCCAAGAGTCTGCTAATGTTGAGACGCTAATGCCTCGAGTTGGTACAGAGATTTTTATTCTGCCAAACCCAATGTACGGTTCTTGGTAATACATTGAACAAATAAAATTAACGAATGTCGCTTTCTATATGGAAAGCGCCATTCTTAGATTCCGCTTTTCCATCGTTAACGCCATTTCCCAATCCTGAATAGGGCTTTATTTCTATTACGTCCAGTAGGTAAGCCGATGTTCCTTGAGGGTCTTCATAAAGCCCCGTAGAAAACTCACCCGAGAATGTATAAGCCTGCTGAATGTCTATCCCGCTAATACCGCCTTGTTCATGGGTATTATTTAGCGAAACAAATACAATTTGATTGGGCGGAGGCGGCGGATAGTGAATACATGCGCCAAAATATGGAACAATGAAAAATGCCGTTATTTCACGCTCTGCATTAGCTTCAACAGGTACAATGAACCCGCTAAGCTCAACATACTCTCCGTTAAATGTATCAACCGTATTCACTGAGATCAGCGCTTGTTGATACTCATCGTCGAACGTACGCTGAATAGACTGAAATACTTGTTCATGAAGGGGTAAATTTTGTTGAGAACTTTGAGTAGACTGGGCTTTACCCAGTAACATTTTTTCAGCTTCAGGTAACAAGGCATCCCAAGATAGAACTTGATACTGTTGGGTTTCCTGCAGTCGCGTGCTGTCTTGATAAATGACAACGTCACTGCTAAAAAAACCGATAAGGCCATTAAGCTTGCCATTAAGCCCTAAACCAACTAACGCACCTAATGCGGCGAATGCGATGAAGAAAGACAGTAAAGCAAAAGAGGGGCGCTTCATTTTTTGAGTCAGCGCCTAACTCGCTAGAATTTTTACTTTGCGCGTGTAGGTGACTGGCACATTCTTTTTAAGCGCATACACTTTTAATACGAGTTCGTGGGTGCCTTCTTCTTTTGCCTGAAAGCTAATAGCTTGTTCGCCTTTAGCCGAGACCAGAGCGAATCGCTGCGGCGAAAGTAGCGTTACGCCGTCGCTTGCCATTACATCTACACTCACTTCTTTATAGTTCGAAGGAATGGTAAATCGCAGAGGTACAGCAGACGCTTCGAGCTTTGCCACTTCATGCTTCCTATCGATATTAAGGGAGATAAGTGGCTCCTTCGCTGCCGCTAGGTGCTGCTGCATCATAGGATGCTGAAAACCAAACTGCATATTACCCATACCCGCGTGCAGTTCGCATGCACTGCTATGAAATACTATTGAGCTTGATAAAAGAGTGGCTGCAACGACCGTCTTTTTCATGTTAGTTACTCCTCGTACAGCGTAAAGCTGTCTAGCACTAATGAATAGGCTGATGTACCCAGTGCACTTTCATGGTTGTCGATTTTGACCGTACCTTCGAACCAATAAGGGTCGTACAAGTTTTCTACTGCGACACCTTCTTTGTATTCAACGTACAAAATTTGATTGGGCGGCGGTGGCGGCATATGTAAGCAAGCACCAAAATACGGTACGACGAAAAACGCCGTCGCTTTTTGTTCTTCATTTTGCTCTAAAGGTACAATAAATCCGGGGATGCGGATGGCTTTACCATCAAACTCATCTATTACCCGAGTTGATACTAACGCTTGTTGATATCGTTGTGCTTGTTCATCTTCTAACTGCTTTGAGGCAAAATCATCAATTGAGTCGGCAGCAGACCCGTCAGCAATATCATTTAAAAATTCTGGTCTGTTTAAAAGCGCACTCAAATCATCCTCGGGCATAAGGGCGACCCAGTCAATTTCTTCATAAACGGCGGCCGAAGCTAGATTAAGCGTACTTGTTAAAACCAATAACGCTGCAATTAAACCGAATTTGACGCCAGAAAGCGTGACAGAAAGTTTCACTAATACAACCTAAAGATATTATTTGATGAACACGTTATAACATATCACATACGGACAATATGCGAGAAACGTTTATCTTTGCAAAATGTTAATTAAGCGTCATTAGACGTGTTTGTAAAACGCTACACGCTACTGAGAAAAATCTACATAGCCCTATTTCTTTCGACTGCTCACATCACACCCCAAAAACTCTAAAAAATAAAAAAATCCTTTATAATTCAGAAATATAAATAAACCCTTAACATCTTTTAATATTTGGCACAGTTTACGCATATATTAGACTAACGGATAAACGCGGAACGTAATTTGTAGCTAGGATGGCTTTAGCGACGGAGAGGCCAGATTACGTAAATATCAAAGATTGAAGGTGACGACATAGAAAGTATATGGAATGGTCACCAAGGATAAAAGGATGAGTCAGTGTTTGAGATTAAAGGATACCTGTGGAGCATTCGTTAAATTGCTGGTCGATGATGAGGTTAGGTAAAAGATAACCTAAATAAACTCGCAGGATGCAAGGCTTTTGTTTCATAAGGATTGCGAACAAGCACTGAGTACCTACATCGCAAGCACTGACAATGATGTCTCGTACAGCAAGGGACTGTTGACCCAATTTGGATTCGTTGAAGTACATGTGTGTTGCTTCAGCGAGACCATAGTGAGGACACTGGTAATGTCGTCGATATTATTAGTGAGTTGTCACCCGACGACATTCCTCTCCCCTCAAAGGCCCATCCCGGCCTTTACATACCTCTGATTTTGGCCCGCCTTTGGCGGGCATTTTTTTATCCTCAACTGTGATAATATTATCAATACTAGTCCGCATAGATAAGACTTCCGCCGCTTATATAAAGAGCTACCTGCATGTTATCGCCATCCGCATCTACTGTTGTTTTTAAAGTTCTCTTCTGTGCATTGCTAGCGACATCTGTTGGTCAAAGCGTCATGCTAACTACACTTCCCTCTATGGGGCGCCAAGCCAACCTTTCAGAGTTTCAAATCGCAACAATCATGTCTAGCTCCGCGCTTATTTTCGCTTTCGGCACTAATGTATGGAGCAAAGTAGCAAAGCGCGCAGGTTTCAAACGCATACTTATGGTGGGACTTACCGGATATAGCTTAGGTACATTCGCCTTTGCTAGCGCGTGGATGGCAGGTTTTTCTGGTTTTATTAGCGGTACCAATTTATTTTTAGCGCTACTGATAAGTCGCAGTTTGCAATCAACCATTATGTCCGCAACACCACCATCTGCAGTAGGTTACGCTGTCGCTATAAGTTCGCAGCAGGCTAGGGTAAGTGCTATTAGTAAAGTAACCTCTGCAAGTAATGTCGGGCAAATTGTTGGTCCGGCTTACGCTGGATTATTGGTGGGGTTCGGCTTACTAGCTCCGCTGTACAGTATTGTTTTATTGACCTTGTTAGCGCTGACATTGGTGTATTATAAGCTGCCAGTTTTACCCCCTTTATCTAAGCAGCAGACAGCTGTGCATACAGGTCAAGACAGTCAAACTCCCACCAAACTACCGTATGTGTTTGTTGCAGCATGTATTTGCGTGTTCTGCGCTATGGCAATGATGCAGCAGTCGCTAGGTTTTTTTTTTATTGATTTCTATCATTACACGCCTGTTGAAGCCGCTCGACAAGTGGGTTTTGCAATGATGGTCAGCGCTGCGGCCTCTCTTACTGCGCAATTTGGTTGGGTACAAAGAGGGCGTATAAGTAAAGAAACGATGATCACTCTCGCACTTCCTCTTTTGGGGTTGGCGTACCTGTTGCTGTTCCTTCAACACTCGTTGTTTGTTCTTTATACCGCGATGACACTAATGGGGTTGGGTATGGGTATGGCCTACCCCTCATTAGCTGCAGCGGCGACAACCTACTGCGCACCTTCTCAACAAGCAACTGTTACCGGGTTAATTACGGCCACTACTGCTATTGGCTATGTTATTGGACCACCATTCGCAGCAGTGATATACCAAGTTAACATTGCCTTGCCTTTCGCTGTAGCGTCAGTGCTAATAGCCCTTACCACTTGTATAGTTTATATAACACTGCATAGAGCTAGCCGCCGCGAGTAAGATTTAAAGGCCAATACTAAAAGCGCGCACCTGTTGTTTTATCGATGCTTTTCAAAGGTATTTAATTTTTTTACCATTTATTTTTAAAAAAGCGGAACCTTTTAAGAATTCGGCTATCTTACTTAATACATGAAGTCGTTGAGTGTGCGTCTTTGTGGTGTGTAAATGTGTTTTCCAAGTTATGTTGTGGTTTTTTAAGGGGCTCTTTAGCCCCTTTTCTTTTGCCTGCTATTTTTTACATTAGTTTCTTTCTAAGATGACACTTCACTGTGCTTATCTCACGATTGTGACCCATCAATTGAAATCAGTATTTTCAAGGTCTTGCTTTCAATCTAAAAAATAGAATTTAACAAACATTATCATTCCATCCAAAGAAATAGTAATGATAACCATTTTCAAATAGAATCACCTTAAATTTTTAAGGAGAAACTAATGCCTAAACCTCAAACCCGCCAAGCGGTTGTAACGCAATCTGTTCGTATAACCCCCACTATGCAGCGCGTCTTTTTAGGTGGTGAAGATCTCCGCACTTTCCCAGCCGTAGCGGCCGGTGCTTATGTAAAGCTTATGTTCGATAAAAACGGAACCCCGCTCAATAAACCTACAGATATGGACCAAGTGGCAATGCGCACTTATACGGTTGCTCACTTTGATGCGGATAAACCCGAAATGATTTTAGATATGGTGATTCATGCAGATAATGGTAAAACAGGACCTGCTTCAGCATGGGCTAAAAGTACTAAACCTGGTGACGTTATTACATTAGCAGGCCCAGGCTCTAACAAAGGCTTAAACGAACATTATGACTGGGTACTGCTAGCAGGCGACATGACTGCTCTACCCACTATTAGAAATCACCTTGCGGCACTTCCCTCTCATGCCAAAGGTTATGCAGTAATTAAAATTCAAGATAAACAAGACGCGGTTGCGCTTAGAAAGCCTCAGGGGATTAGGGTGATATGGGAGCATGAAAAGTCTCTGCCCCATAGCCTTACACAGCTAGATTGGTTAGAAGGCACTCCTACAGTTTGGGTAGCATGTGAGTTCTCAGATATGCGTGCCATACGAGCATGGCTTAAGGACGAAAAAGCGGTGGCGCACGATTGTTTGTATATAAGTAGCTATTGGAAGAAAGGTCGTAGCGAAGATCAGCACAAGATAGAAAAGAAACAAGATAGTGAAGCCTTTGCCAAAACATTAGCTTAGTGCCTTACCCATCGTTCTGTAGTGTTTGCAACTGTTTGTAAATTCTGCATAAGAACTTCAGCTTTTGTACCTACACGCATAAATAATATCTATGATTATCAGCAACCTATATTGTGGAATACCATTTGCTGCTAGTTATATAACTGGCAATTTTTTTCGTCAGTTTTCTCAACCAATTGTTTGGATAAGGAGAGCACGTTATGAACAATGATCGTATTGAAGGTAATTGGAAAGAAATGAAGGGTAAGGTACAACAGAAATGGGGTAAGCTTACCGATGATGACCTAGACGTAATTGACGGTCGCCGTGAAGAATTAGTAGGTAAGATTCAGCAGGAATACGGCAAAAGCCGTGACGAAGCTGAAAAAGAAGTAGATGCATACTTCAATTAATAAGTCATATTTACCCTAGGGTACTCAATCAAAAGCCATTTCTTTAACAGAGATTAGCGTTTGTTAGAGTGAATTATGAAAGGGCCACAACTTAATGTTACGGCCCTTTTATTTGCTTTTAAATCAGTAATTAAAATAACTTACTCTTCTACCTTCGGCTGTAGGTTTTCACGTACTTCTCTAGCATCAAAACTGGTTGCCGAAGTAGGACGAGTGCCCTTACCTAGCTCTATACTCAAAATACTCTCGATTTCACTTTTTTGAGAGCCTCCCACGAAAACCCCGGTTTCGAATTGGCTAGTGGGGTGATAAGACGTGCGGCAAGTTAATACACCGCAGTCAGTGACGCGGGCGTAACGCTGGCTAAAGCCTGCAGTTGGCGTGGTTTGAACCGTTTCTTTGTCTACTAAGGTTTCGCGGTCGGTAACCACAAACCAGTCATAACCTTCTAGTAGGGTTAGCTCAGCTGCGCGCAACATGGCATAGTCCATGGCTTTACCCTTATCGGTTCCTTTCGCCTTAAAGTGTACGCGGTATTGGGTATCACTTAACTTACTTTCATTGTATCCAAAACCGCCTTTATCTGCTTGTCTATAATCAGGTTGACTTGCACAGCCTGTCATAATCAATACCGCAAGTACTAACATAATTTTAGTTTTCATCATCTACTCCTTCGGCTTTCTTAGCTAGCCAAGTTGCTTCAATTGCGTTCTTCTCTTGCTCTCGATTTAATGGCGCAGACGCCATCATCATATCTAACTTACCTTCTAGAAGTTTGGCGCTATTAGCAGTCTGATATTGACCTGTATCTGCGCCTAGCGCATCTAGTTCACTGGCCGCAAGTTGCCAGCCGCCTTGCTTGTCTTTACAAGCAATCATTACATTAATTTCAGCTTGCGAAGTCACCTCAGCCTGTCGGCAAAAGTTGAAGTCAGTGTTTAAAAAAGACAGTTTAGGCGTCACGGTTACGCCAGATTCAAACGAGGTAGTCTCTCCACTTAAATTACTGTCGAGCACAGACGATACATTAGCCCAATGTGAAGGTTGTGACGTATCAGCACCTTGTTGATTAAAGAATACCAAGCCGGCTAAAATCGCTACACTTGCGGCAATCGCAAATGACCCTTTCCACTTTACTTGTTCAACGCTTGCACCGTCAGTGATGTTCACTTTGTTAGTAAACGGCCTAACATTTTCCGCAGAACGTTGGCTTGCCGTGTTTTCGTTTTCTATAGGTTCGTCAGAACTCTGTGCTACGCCTGTCTTTGTTAAGCAAGTTTCCTCACTCAAAAGAGCCACGATTTCTTTAGGTAGTGCAACAGCAGTAGCCTTTTCTGCAGCCACTTTTACAACTCGATCTACTTCAGCAAGTGCGGCGAGACGGTCAGAAACAGTTACGTCATGTGCTATCGCCTCGCGAACCGTATCCATTTCTACAGTATCTAACTCTCCATCTAAGAAAGCAGAAAGTTTTTCGTCAGATAAGATCACGATAGCACCTCATTTCGCCCGTTCAATAAGTTTGATATCTTCGTTCTCGCTCTGGCAAGACGGCTCATAATGGTTCCTGCTGGCACCTGTAAAACTTCAGAAGCGTCTGCGTAACTCATTCCTTGTACTGCCACTAACGAGAGGGTTTCTCTTTGTTCACAGGGCAGTTCATCCATAGCGCTTGAGACCTGCTTCAACGTTATAGAGTGGGTTATCGTTTCATCTATATCTACATGGTCGTTGGCTGATTGCGCTTCATATGAAAGGGTATCGTTAGCGTTAGCTCTCACTTTCTTCGCCCTATATTCATCTATCCAGCAATTACGACACACTCTAAATGCCCATGCCATCAATGTAACTTGCTCAGGAATGGGCTTACTTAATAGCCGCTCTAGCGTGTTCTGAAGCAAATCGTCAGCATCATGTATGCTACCCGTCAATGAATATGCAAACTTTCGCAATGACGGGACGAGTTCGGTCAACTCATCTTTCATTTTCATGTACCTTCGTGAAGATTTCCGTTATCAATACTTTATTAACGAGCCACTGTTATTTTTATTCCGCTGCTTTGCATCTTTTTTTCAATGGTATGAATCACCGTGCCATTCGCATTGGAATTTTTTTTCTATCTATTCGTCACTACAATATAAGGCAGCGGTAATACTTGCCTAGAACCATGGCACAATTTATGCCATTCCTTCTCTTAGCACTGAACTGCACCAAAATTATTGTAAAGGTAGCAAAATGAAGTACGCATTTATGGTGGGAGTTATAAGCTTATTCACGGCATCAATCTCTCAAGCTCAACTCGTCGGAACTTTGAATCAAGTAGTGTCGCCAGTGCGCCCAATAATTGATAGAACACCTTCCGACTTAACCGCCATTCGCGAGGAAGCAAAACGACGCGTGCAATCATCTATAGAAGACGTGGATAGCGCAACAACGTTGGTCTCGGGAGTGGTGAACAGCACCCCTTCCCCTAAATTCGTCGTGCCTGAGACAGCCACTATTTTATCTTCATCAGGACAAGTAATTGTCAATGAAGTTATAGTAGAAAATGGTTTTCTTGCTGTCGCAAATGAGTGGCTATTTTTAGGGGAAGAAGCAGACAGCGTACATTTTCAAAATAACAACATTGAGTTACAAAAGGCTCAGTTTTTACCCGCCCTCTCTCAGTGGCTTTTTAAAGTAAAAGTCACAGGTGATAAAAAAGATGTGTCGTCTATTCGCAACAGTTTACCGAAAAAGCTTCAGTCTCAAATTGGGCGAAATCATATTTACTTGTCACAAAACGACGTTACAAAGACTGGAAATAGGCCGGACGTCGAGCAATATTCGAATAAATCATCACAAAAGTTTGAAGTTTGCCCCACCCCGCTACGCATTGGAATGATTGATACTCATGTTATGGCTACTCATCCTAAGCTTTCACACATCAACCTTACACAAGCCTCTTTCACTGTTGGGCAGCATCAAAACGCCAGCACACATGCAACAGATGAAGAAGGTGAGAAGGTTTTGAAGAGCTCCCAAGCAAAAGGCGTCCCCATTTCTTACGATCACGGAACAGCAGTAGCGAGTTTATTGGCGGCGTCGGTACCTGAATCAAGCCAAGTTTTTAATGCTAGTGTGTTTTATTCACGCAACAGTGTTAGCCAAGGCGCCACACTGATATCGTTAATTGAAGGCCTGAACTATCTTGCATCTCAGCATGTAGATGCCATAAATATGAGTTTGGCTGGTCCCGACAACCCTATTTTAGCGAGGGTTATAAAAAAGTTAGATGAGAACGGTATTCAAATAATTGCAGCTGTAGGTAACGAGGGCCCGGCCTCTTTACCCTTGTACCCTGCGGCTTATCCTGAGACATTGGGCATTACGGCCGTTGATAAATCTAATGCAATTTACAGATGGGCAAACCAAGGAGACTACGTTGACTTTGCTGCATTTGGTGTATCAATAGATGCTGCACACCCTAATGGAAAAACGGTGAGACAAACGGGTACCTCTATGGCGTCACCTCGAGCCACCGCCTTGTATGCGTGCTTTTTACGTACTGAGAAAGAGAGAAACGCCGCTTTGATAAAGTTGCAGCAATTATCGATAGATGCGGGTACTCCTGGGCGGGACAGCGTATTTGGTTTTGGCGTACTGCCATAGGCTTTAATATACCTCCCTTCTTAAGGCTTGCACTAGCGCGTATTAAAAATGAACATTAATGCCGAGCTCAGCAATGGTTTCTTGATAGTTTGCACCATCCACACTAGAAGCGTAGTCTCCGTATTGGGTAGACAGCTTTATACCCACATTGTTGTGAACAGCGTAGTCTGCACTTAACTCAACAATATGCCTGTCGTCTTCTCTATCTATTCCTCCATCTTGTTCTGAGGCGTAATCTCTTACATCTAATTGATAGGCAACCGTAAGCTTCAAGGGTTTGCTAAATACCGCTAGAGGATAGGTGTACGCTAGATCCATCCCAATACCGGTGTAATCGAACACATTATTTTGAGCATCTTCATTTTGATACTTAAGTGCGATTTGGAAGAAGTCTTCCCCTTCGAAGAAGTAAAATAGGTCACTGCGCACAGCAGCTGCTTCACTATCTCGAATTGGCGCACCTTCAGCCGTGTTCTCGAATTGTTTATCGATAAGGTCGCTACTAACACGCAAGTAAGTGCGCTGCCCTAGCAATTTTCCGACAGATAATCCAGATTGTTGATAGGTGAGGAAGTCACGCCCGTCTAGCTCAGCGCTAGCGTGATAGTAGTGCGCTCCTAGTTTGGCGAAGTCAAACCCATAGCTGGTGCTAGCGGACAGCGTGGTAAGGCCAAGATCGAACTCGTTTAGCGTTTGATAGTTGGTATTCGCCTGACTTACCGACAGTACATTTTCCCATTTCGCTGTGGGCTTCACCAATACCTTTAGCTGAGCTTCTAACTGTACCGCGCCGTCGGTCACATCTGAATTCGTATCGAGCTCGCTAACGCTCACATTGCTATCAGAGCGGTACCCTAAATAGCCAGACCCTGAGAATGAAATCGTTTGGTGTTTTGCGTTTGTATGATTCGCATCTTCATCATTGTGCGAGTGACTATCAGAGTCCGCATAAGCAGCGCTACTTCCGAGTAAAACAGCTGCCACGGACAGCGATAGGCATTTGCGGCCGCCACGAATAAGGTTGTTTGTTGTTGATGAGTGTTGAAGTATTTGCGTATTCATTGTTGTTACCTATCACAGAGAAAGTGAAACTTTGCGATTTCTTTTTTGATGGAGAGACGTGAGATTTGACTTGAGGTGCTCGCTTTAAGGAATGCACGTTAGCGAGGCAATGTGTTCGCACCTGCAGCCTAGGCCTTAAATAGCGGCTTGCCTTTCTATTTAGACAAGCCGCACTCAGACTTTATGGTGGCTATTTAACGTGTTTGCTCAAGATTGCTCTACGCCCACCTAGTGGCTTAGGCCTTTATATTAAAGGCCAATCGCACCTGAAATACTTGAAGCTACGTTGTCGTTTACAGTGCTTGTTACGGCGCTTTCAACCGAACTCGCCACGGTATTATTTACCGTGCTTGCTACCGTGCCTTCCACCGTATTTGCGACTGTTGCTGACACAGTTTGCTCGACTGTATGTGAAACTGCGCCATCTACAGAGCTATCCACCGTGCCTTTTACCGTATTTCCTACCGTGTCAGTAATCGATCCTTCAACAGCGGTGCCAACCGTTCCGGTTACAAAGCTGGTCACTGAGCTTGCTACAGTGCTGGCTGCTGTATTGGCTACGCCGCCGTTTACCGCACTTTCGATGGTGCCTGCAGCCGTGCTGTCAGCCGTGTTCGACAAGGTACTGCCTGCTGCTGTTTCTGCAGTATTGTTTGGTGCACCACTTACACTGCCAGTTAGTGAACCTCCTGCGGTATTTTCCGCGCCATTGTTTGCTAGTGAATCGGCAGATAGTTCGTTGCTTGTTTGGTTTGCTGATAATTGTTCATCGGCTGAGCTCTCGGTGGACATTTGGCTCTGCGTAGATGCTTCACCTTCGGCAAAAGTCTGCGTATTAACCTGATTTGCAGACTGTGTAGTTGCACCGCTTGTTAGTGAAAGCGATGCGGAAGTCGATGCATTAGCTGATGTGTTAGCAGAGAACGTGGCTTCTTGAGCAAAGGCCGACGTTGATGCGATGCCTAACGCTAGTGCAATTGCAGTGTTTAACTTTTTCATCCGATTATCTCCGTTTTTCATAAAGGACACTGAGATAACGATTAGACGAAAGGTTTTATTCCGTTGGGGGAGATACTTTTTTGCGAAGAACAAAAAAAGCCCTGTAAAAACAGGGCTTTCTTAAAACTATTTTTCTGAAGCAGTCATGCTCTTTTCCCACCAAGGAAGAGAGTAATCTATATTTTCCGGGTCGTAGGTTTTAGCATATTTCATTTTTACCGAGCTCCAAAACGCCGCTTTAAAGACAGGGTCATAAATGACAAACTCACCTTGTTCTCGATACTGCTCAAACAATTTCTGGTAGGCACCTACAGGTGTTAAAGGGTTATCCTGTTGAAAAACTACATCACCGCCATAGGCTTCATACAGCGCTTTGGATACTTTCCAGCTTTTTGCCATACCTTCAGCCATTGCAAGGCGGTAGCGCTCTAGCTCTTCATTTTGATAAGTGCCATCACTATCTAATTCAACGGTCCAAAGTTTAATAACGGAGTATGCAGACTGAATTTCGCTGTCATTAGGCTCTATGGCGTTTTTATTTGCGAAATCAGAAAGTACAGATTCGGTAATTTTGTTACCAAGCGCGCGTTGCGCCAAAATACTGCGCACTTCTTTTTCTGATTTGTCAGTGAGAATAGACTGAAAACGATCAACGTCTGCCTGTGAAGGCTGTAGTTCAGTACTAGAAATAGATTTGTTAAACAAACGAGCAATAATTTCGTTTGCGGCTTGCGGTGTATTAATCCCAAGCGAAACCACTATGGCTGCAAATAGCACCATAGGAATTACGTTCGAACGCGTCACTTTGTATGCTTCCCTAAGTTCCAATAATTAGCACAAGCACAAGACACATTCATTTGTTATTGTAAGAATTTTCCGTTGTCTTGCGAAATGACATCTAACAGGCTTTATACTTTAGATTAGTTTTGTTTAAAATTCCACTTTCTTACGCATAGATTTTTTCGCACCCTGTTGTTTTTTTACATCTAAACGACGTGCCTTAGCCGCTCTACTCGCCTTAGTTTTTATCCGCGGCTTTTGTTCAACAGTTGCAGCTTTAATCCACGCAACAAGACGCGCTAACGCATCTTCTCTATTCTGTTCTTGGGTGCGAAAACTTTGTGCTTTAAGTACAAAAACGCCTTCGTTAGTAACCCGACTATCTTTCACATTCAGTAATTTGGCTTTTAGCTTATCAGGTAACGTCGATTTATTGATATCAAATCGCAGGTGTATTGCGCTACTTACCTTATTGACGTTTTGCCCGCCGCTACCTTGAGCGCGAATTGCCTGAAGGTCGGCTTCGCCCTCATCTATCGAAATAGAGCGGGTAATCTGTAATTCCATATCAGTTCCTATATTCTCAAAAGCATGACGTATTATTTTTTCTGCGTCTTTTTCACACTAATGACTTGCGAGTATAACTCATCGCCTACTTGACCGTTAAAAGGTAACCCGATAGGTTAATTTATCCCCTATCTTGGAAACACAGCATGCTGACTATTTTACTTATCGTTATTTGTATCTTTGTAGGTCTTATTTGGTTTACTGCAAAAATGGATAGCAGCATAGAGTCATCGTTTAGGCCCTCGGGAAAACTTACTCCTGTCGAGGGAGGAATTATTCACTGGCAAAAACAAGGAAATGGGCCATCACTTGTACTTATCCACGGCTTACTGGGCAATAGTAACAATTTTAATGAATTAGCCAAAACCCTCGCGCAGCGCTACACGGTTTATTCCGTAGACCGTCCCGGTAGCGGTTTTTCAAGCCGGTTCAAAACTACATCAGCCAGCTTTGAGCAGCAAAGTAAAATGTTGTTAGAATGGATGAAAAAAGAAGGCATTAAGGAAGCTAGCGTTGCTGGTCACTCGATGGGCGGGGGTATTGCCTTAAGAATGGCAATTGATGCACCTAGTGTCATTAAATCTGTATCATTGCTATGCCCGTTAACTACGCCACTTAAAGGCGGTGCTGGCCCGCTTTCGGTGCTTTACATACCCAACGAATTTGTGCGTAATAGCATATCTAAAACCATTGCCAGTCCATTAAGAGCAAAACTGGGCAAAAAACAAGCTGCTCAAATTTTTCATCCAGAACCTGTGCCCACCTATTTTTCTGTTGAAGGGGGCGGGTTACTTGCGCTTCATTCTCGCAGTTTTTATGAAGGAAGCCGAGACACTGTTTCAGCACAAGGAAGTTTGCATAGACAGCAGTCTTTTTACGGTGAAATCCAATGCCCCGTGGGCGTTCTATACGGCGAAAAGGACACTATCTTAAGGCCAAGCGAGCATATTGACGCTATTACTTCTTCAATAGACACGGCCGTACAGAAAATAATTCCTAGCGCAGGGCACATGATACCCATTACTCAAGCGCAAATCTGTGCGGACTTTATTGTCGAGATTGACAGCAAAGCGAGACAAGCCGATTAATGAAGCATCGCGCCCATTTTTGAAGTGTGAGCATTGTGAGAAAACTCAAAAACTGCCAGTGCGCCCTGTCTGTTTGATTCAGACTGTTTTAATTTGCGCAGCTGGTCAGCCACACGCTCAATACCATCGCACTCCTTACACATTTCGAGAGGACTCGATTCAAGCGTTATATTGTAGCTACTAAACCAAGTTTTCATTTGTTCACTGTCCCCTTCTGACAATGAAATGAGTAAATGATACATACGAATAAATGCGAGTTGCTTGCGATACTCTACGGTGCCGCTTTCAAAACCAAGCAATGTGGTTTGCGCAAGTGATGAAGGAGAAATACCCATTATTTCAGATGCTTGCTTAATATTTAGACCAAGCTCTTGATAAGCCCAAGTGAATGCTTTAGTTACTACACTGGTAGGAAATGGTGATCTATTCATAATTTCGCCTCGTTTTGTCAAACTATATCAACAAGATTTTTTAGCTATCTATGTGTTGATTTGCGAAATATGTACCAACTCGTATGCGAGTTATCGATTGACTAAAACGACCCTTGCTTTGCTGCTACTTTTGCTAAATGTGATGAGATATCTTCTGGTTCGATATTAAATCTGTGCTCGGAAAGCCATTCAACGGCTTCTTCAAATAATTCGACAAATTTAAATTCAATACTAAGTCCTTTGTACGTTCGCTTGAGCTGAACTTTAGTCGTTGCTTTAGCCGTTGAATCACATAATACAACAGCAATGTGAGTTAAGCCCAAAGGTTGCATTGCCGCGGTCCGCTCACGCAGTTGCGCTTCTGCATCGGGGATCAGCAGCGACTCTCCTGTAACGCACACAATATTACACCACACTTTGCCAAATAACCCTTCAGCGCTTTCGCGGTATTCATTAGCAAAGCTTTTGACGCACTCTTGATTCCAAGGACCGAAAGCTTGTGTTACGACCGCGTCACCACACCGAGTTACAATAAATTCACCATGAGCGTAACGCATTAAACCACCTAATTATTCCAGCAAATTATTGATTAGCACTTATCGAGAGACTGTAAAAGATAAGTACCTTTCACTACGCGGTGTTATGAACAACGCGCAGTAAAAGTATGGCCCAAAATTTATTAAATGCGAAAAAAGTGAAGTTTATGCCGCTAGAATAGTGATTAACTCCGCGAACGTAGGACGACCTTGAATATCAAGTGGCAACCGCAATTCTCTAGCAATATCGCTCACGCTGATAACACCACGAACTTCGTGACTCTCTCTGTCCATCACTAGGCAGTGATGTTGCCCGTAATCTTTGAGTGTCTCTATCACATCACCCACCGATGAATGCGTTAATTCAGTGTAATCAAAAGACATAAGCGACGTTTTGGGGCGCATAAAGTCGTAAATTGTTAACTCTTCGCGTTTCACTTTAAGCTCGCTTAAACGCTGAACAATTTGCTGTTCACCTACATCATGGCTGGTAACAAGTCCAATGAAACGATTTTCACTGTTCACCACCAGCATCATACGAACGTGTGACTGACGCATAATCGAATCTGCTTTGATTGCCGGTGTTCTGGCATCCAGAACATGTGGCAAGTGCTGCTTAAAGTCCGTAAAAACAGCCATAGCAGATGAGTTAACGGTAATAGTGTTTTCAACAACCGGCCATGCCAATGTATCAATAGATTCAGTTTTATATAGATTTAAGGCGTGCATACCTTTCTCCTAATCAAAAGTAAAAAATTAGTTTTTCAAATGATTAAGTGAAAGAGGGCGGCCCTCGAATGATGTTAGCGCGAAGTTTAGTAAAGGCCTCTGCATCAACCGTTTCACTAGCCGAAAATAAGTATTCTTCCAAGCTGTTAATTAGGCTGAAAAACGAAATATCATCGTCAACGTCGTCGCCCAGTACTTCGAAAGCGGAGCTTTCCCGTTCGCTAAGTAATGTCGAGAACGCAGTAGCGCCGTTCGACTGCTGAGCAATGTTTTGCTCACTTCGCCCCTCTCCAATTACGGAGACGGATACCAGTGATGAGAATAACGTTGGCCAAATAATTGCCAACAAAACGAATGAAACGCGCAAAGCGTACGACCTCTACCTGACTAGACAATGTTGAAGCAAAGCAGCCAAGTTTATGTCTGCCTATTTGAACTATAAGAACATTTAACACGTTTTACATGAGTGTTGAGCGCATTAAATCGACTATTAAACGAACCACCTTCGAAGAACGAAGCATGTGTTCACCCGCTTTAAAGAGTTGTTATTGCATATTTGTTCTAAAAACAAGAACGAATACTCCCATTAAATGTGATGATTAGCCGACGCTATTAGAAATACACTAAGGCTACTTAACAAATGAGGCGGTTTATTCAGCGGGCATTTAGCTGGTGAGATAACGAGACTAGCAGAGGGCCAAAACAAGCTGAACGCTAGTAAGTAAAAATGGAAGGGATATGAAATCTAGGTGGTCAAGACCTATAGTGATTCTACATTGGATATCTGCGCTTGCCGTTGTTGGCATGTTTGCATCAGGACTATGGATGGTCGACCTCACTTATTACAGCGACTGGTATAAAACCGCGCCACACTGGCACAAGAGCGTTGGATTAATTTTGTTAGCTATCACCGTAATCCGCTTGGTGGCTCGCATAATTACTACAAGACCGCCGTCATATGGCACCCATTTAGAAAAAGGACTAAGCCACGCAGCTCACGGGCTTTTGTACACCCTGATTATCGCGCTATTCGCGAGTGGCTATTTAATTTCTACGGCCGACGGACGAGGAATCGACGTGTTTAATTGGTTTTCGGTTCCAGCAATTGGAGAGTTAATTGAGAATCAAGAAGATATTGCAGGTGAGATCCATTTTTATATTGCTTGGTCAGTAATAGTATTGGCGATAATCCACGGGCTGGCTGCACTAAAACACCACTTTTTTAGCAAAGATGAAACCCTGAAGCAGATGTTACGGCTTCGATAATATTCAGGATAAAGGAGAAACAATGAAGAAGTTAACACTTGCCTTAGCCGCTGCGCTGTCTTTAAGCACCGCTAATGCCGCAGATTACGTGATTGATAGTAAAGGCGCCCACGCGTCTATCAACTTTAAAATTCAGCACCTAGGTTATTCTTGGCTCACTGGTCGTTTCAATGATTTTAAAGGTAACTTTAGTTACGATGACAAAGCACCAAGTGCAGCAACGATTATGGTGACTATCGATACAGACAGTATCGACTCAAACCATGCAGAGCGTGATAAGCACCTTAAGAGCGACGATTTCTTAAATGTTGACGACTTTCCAGAAGCAAAGTTTGTCAGCACAAAAATTGTCGATAAAGGTAACGGCATGATGGATGTAATGGGTGACTTCACGCTTCACGGTGTGACAAAGCCTATTACTATCGAAGCCAAAAAGATTGGCGAAGGCAAAGATCCATGGGGCGGCTATCGTGCAGGCTTTATGGGCACAACGACGATTGCACTTAAAGACTATGGCATCGACTATGATTTAGGCCCAGCGTCGCAAACGGTAGAACTAGAGCTTCACGTGGAAGGCGTTAAGCAATAGCTGACTGTATAAGGTTCTAGCCAACTCAACGTATGAGTTAGAAAAGCCCCAAAAACGGGGCTTTCTTTTTCGTGAATGGTTAGTGAAGCTTCAGCTTAGGGCTGATGGCCTGACTTAACTTTTTCACAAGAAGTTTTAGTGCACCCTTTATCTTTCCGTGTACTGCAAATTGATGCATGTTGTATAAAGAAACATAGACCAGCTTAGCTAAACGCCCTTCAATAAACATACTGCTGTTAGATAACGAGCCCATGAGGCTTCCCACCGTGCTGTATTTGCTTAAGTGAACGAGCGAGCCATAGTCTTTGTACGTAAAGTCTTTCGTATCTTTTTGAGTAAATAACGACGTTATATTATGTGCAACAATATCCGCCATTTGGTGAGCAGACTGCGCTCGAGGCGGCACCCACTTTCCATTTTCCTGCTGGAAGCCACAGCAGTCGCCTAACACCCAAATATTCTTGTAAGATGAACTACGAAGCTGTTTATCAACAAGAATCTGATTGGCTCTGTTTGTCTCAAAAAGCTCAAGCTTGGTAATAAAGTCAGGCGCTTTAACGCCTGCAGCCCAAACCATCAAGTCAGCATCAATGCGTCCACCGTCTTTAGTGATCAATCCTTTAGCATCGGCTTCAGCCACCATGGTTTGTTCTTTAATATCGACACCCAGCTTATGCAGCGCTTTTCTTGCAGAGTTCGCAATCCGTTCTGGCAATGCCGGTAAAATTCGGTCGCCTGCCTCTACTATAGAAATTTTTAGTCGCGAAGCTGACATATCTGGCATGCCATAAGCCTTCGACAAGTTCGCAACGTGATGTAGCTGCGCTGCCAATTCAGTGCCCGTAGCCCCTGCACCCACTATAGCGACTTTAATTTTGCCGTCTTTGTCTTCTTGCTGATTAATGCGGATAAGCTGATTGAGAAGCGCTCTATGAAAGCGCTCAGCTTGCTTCAATGAATCAAGGAAGTAACAATGCTCAGCAACACCTGGTGTGCCGAAGTCGTTACTCACGCTGCCAAGGGCTAGTACTAACTGATCGTATTGAATTTCGCGTTCGGGTAAAACTTGTGTACCTTCCTCGTCAATTAAAGGAGACAAGGTTATGGTTTGCGCCTGCGCGTTAAGCGAGCACATTTCACCTAATTGGAAGCGGTAATGATGGGATGCAGCGTGAATTGCGTAGTCCACACCGTCTGAATGTTTATCAATTACACCGGCGGCTACTTCGTGTAAGAGCGGCTTCCAGATATGAGTTCGACTGCGATCGACAAGGGTGATTTCGGCTTGTTTCTTTCTCCCGAGGGTTCGGCTTAAGCGACTGGCTAATTCAAGACCACCAGCACCGCCACCAACAATTACTATTTTTTGCATGGGTATACCTATTAACAATCATTCCACCTATATCGCCTCGCCGTTAAAAGCGCTATACATGGCATGACTGAAACCCATGCTGATAGCTACAGACTACGCCTGAAGGCGATGAGGTACAAGCGGATCACGGCGATAGTCTGTATTTCTGGGATTAATAGTAATCTATTACATATGTCTATTTAAGCTTATAAGGTAAACGATGCCGTTATCATGTAGTTGCGAGGCCGCCCCGGAAAATAACGCGGTCCAGTGAAACTGGTAAAATCAGCGCGCTCAGCGTATGCCGTATCAAATAGGTTATTAACCCGCGCATAAAGCGTAATATCGTCACTCACACTGTAACGCACGCGAGCATGCACTAAATCATGCCCTTCGTACTCGTTTAGGTTTTCAGCGTCGGTAAAATAGCGTCCAACATGCTGCCACTCTAACTGACTTTGTACCGATTTCGACACATCGAAGCTTAGGCGAGTGTTAAACTGTAGCTTGGGCGCGGTATCGATATCATTACCCTTAATATCTTGTTCACCTGAAAGTTGGCTGTGTTCATAAGTGTGCCTTGCGTAAGTACCAGCAAAATCTAAGCGAAGCGCCTCGCCTAGTTTCTGGTCAAAAGCTAGCTCTACCCCTCTATGCCAAGTTTCGCCGTTACTTACATTAAAGAAGTCGCTATCGCGATAAATAACATTGTCTTTGCGCAGGCTATAAAGGCTAAGCGTATAGTTGCCCTTTAACAGCGCGCCGGTTACCCCCACCTCAATATTGTCAGCCGTTACTGAATCTAGATCTGAAACACTCTGTGCGCGTTGTAAGCGATACAATTCTGTTGCCTGAGGGGCGCGATAGCCCCTAGCAACTCCCCCAAATAATTGTGTTTGCTCATTTAATTGATAACGGACGGAGAGTTTTGGACTGAAGTTATCATAATCGTTTTCACTGTCTGCAGGTCTGGAATATCTGCAGCCGCCAAACCCACATTCTGTACCATCTTCACGTACACGACCTACATTCATATTATTGGTGTAGTCGTATTTCATAGATTCAAAACGCCCGCCAGCAGAAATAGCCCAACGTTCTGCTTGCCAGTTAAAAGTAAAGAACGGCGCGAGTAAGCTAGCATCCACATCATAATCATAGTGTTTACCTACGGGTATGGTTTCCACCAAGAACGCAGACCCTTCGGTAACGCTGTCTTGAGATTGGGTGAGCTCACCTTCAGTATATTCAACGTCTACCCCCACATCTGCGCTTAGGCTGTCATTGATAACGTAGTTGAATTGGGACAGTACACCAAACCCTTGTTGGGCATTTGTTTCAAGAGGCTTTCCAGGCAGAAAGTGCATGCGAAAACGCATATCTTGGTTGCGCACATAAGGTGTAATTGAAAGGGCGTGACCGCCATTAAAAGTGGTATCTAGTTTACTCCACAACCTGAAGCTTTCTGCCTTTCGAAACGCCTCTGGGTTAGGGTTGCTTTTCGCTAATTGCGTGTCTTTGTAACTTTCAAACCCAACTATGTATCCAGCTGTTTCCTGATCTAAATAGGTATAGGTAAGGCCGCTTGTAATAACCGTGTTATCCCACTCAATTCGGTGGCGAAGCGAAACTTTTTCTTGGTCAACGCCCTCTTCATCCCTGTAACCGGTGTCGCGAGTTACACTAGCCGCAATACCCACACCGCTACTACCGAAGTCTTTTCCTTCTTTAAGCTTAATGCGATGAAAGCCATAGGAGCCATAATCAGCACTTAGCAAGCCTTCGCCTTGTGTGGTATCTGGCGTGATTACGTTAATAACGCCGTGAATGGCATTAGACCCGTAAAGCGCTGATGCCGGGCCTTTTATTACGTCAATACGCTCAGCAAGCTCGCCATGGGCTTCAAACAACTCATTAATATTGCAAAAGCCTGCTGCTCGAAGCGGGATACCGTCTTCTGCTGCTAAAATGCCACCGCATGCTCCTGCACCGGTTAATACGGGTGAACGAAGGGCTGGTAGATACTCCTGTCCGTTACCACGCTGTACGCCTGCCCCCGCTATATAGTTAAGCGACTCTTGAATATGCTGAAATGAAAGCAGTGAAAGGGTTTCTTCTGAGATAGACGATACCGCGTAGCCAGAAGCGTTCACACTGCCCTGTATACGAGAAGACGTAGTTTCTATCCTTTCTATTTCATTGGATTCTTGAGCGATAGCGGCAGACGACAATAGTGCCGTAGTTAGTAATGAAAGTGGAAAGTTTGGGGCAAAGCGCATTATCTATCCTTATGATGACAAATGTGTTTTAGCAATTAGGGCTAGTGTATCGTTAATTAGAGAAAGAATGGGTTAAAAACCGATAAACTATTGCAATGTTCAGACAACTAAGCCATTTATGTGATTAAACCCTTGGCGTAATCTTTGCTGCGTTTGCTATAAATTTGGCTAAAAACCTTGTAAAAGCAATGAGTAGTTACCTTACTCAACGACTACACACGGCCATGAATAATGCACATAAGTAGGCAGCGCGTTGTGAAAAAGTTAAGCACTTAGTTAAACACCGTTGCACTAAAACAAAACCATGTTCGCTGGAGGAATCATTGGACACACTTATTCCGAGTCTTTCACAGCTTATCGAATTTGCTGTAGCCCCTGTATTTTTACTTACCGGTATTGCGGGGTTCCTAAACGTTATGTCGTCTCGGTTAGGACGAATATCAGATAGGGTCAGAGTTGCAGAAAGACAAATTCATACCTTGTCAGACCCACATATTGTCGACCGCTCTAAAAAAGAAATAAAAGTACTGTGGCGCAGGGTTAAAGTCATAAACTGGGCAATTGGGCTTTGTGTCGCTTCAGGGCTTATGGTTTGTACGGTTATTATGGCGCTGTTTTCCGGGTCACTCTGGGTGGTCGATTTGAAAACGCCGATTATAGTGCTATTCATATTGGCGATGATGTTTCTAATCAGTGCGCTTATTGTATTTCTGGTTGAAGTCAAACTTGCAACTAATACCATAAACTTAGTCAGAACTATCCGGTAGTATCATTACCTAACCCCTAAACTAGTTAGCGCAGTGTTGACTCTAACTAGCCCCACCATATCGGCGACTAGAGAGCTTTTAATTTCTCTAGTCGCCTTGATTCATTCTAACGTAAGGCTTTAATTTATTTTAAAAGCAGTGTTCATGTAAGTATTGAGTAAAGAGCGCAGCTAAAAACGCTCATTAACGTCTAACTGAGGTAAAATTCGCCCATTAACGTCGTTAATTTGCTACAAATGTAGGCCTACAAGATTTCGGCCAATAGAAGGATTTAACTGCGCCATGAATACTAAATTACTTCGCTCTCTTCAGGTTTTTATTGCGGTGACAGATAGCGGTAGCATGAGTGTTGCAGCCCGCGAGCTACACATGACTGTTTCTGCAATTAGCCAACAATTGCGAAAGCTCGAACATGATATTGGGCTTAGTCTTTTTAACCGAAACACTCGAAGCTTAAGTCTCACTGAAGCCGGACGTATATACTACGACACCAGCAAGCAAATGCTGCAAACCGCGGAACTTGCTCAACAGAAAATTGAAAGCCTTCAAGACGACCCGACTGGTAAAATCAACATTATCGCACCTGAAGGTTTTGGTGGCGGCTTACTAAGTGAACCATTAAAGAAGCTGTGCGAAGAGTTTCCAAAAATTACAATATCATTGACTGTTACCGACGAACCTAAAGATATTATTGCTTCAAGCGCAGACCTTGTACTTTGCTTTGCTCCCGTTTCTGACACTAATTTTAGTAGTTTAAAGCTTGCTACTTGGGAGCGAATTCTATGTGTTTCCACTGAGCATCCACTAGCTAGTGAAAACTTGTCGTCACCAGAAGAGTTAAACGGTCACGCCTACATAGTGCACAGACATATTGAAGACTATGTGATGAAGCATGAAAGCAAGGGCGAGTTTGAATTAGATTCTCAGCGAATTGATGTAAATTCAATGCAGACGTTGATTAAGCTTACCCAAGATAACCTGGGCTACGCCGTATTGCCTGAACCAGAGGTAAGGCACTTACTCAAATCAGGTGAGATGAAGCAGCTTTTCACAGAATGGGAATTGCCTGACTATACCGTTTATGCGGTTACGCCGAAGCGTGATCTTATGCCTGCCAAAATCAGCGCCGCGATAACTTGCTTACAAGATTTATTCGCTCAGATTTAATGAACAACTAATGGCAAATGAGCTGGGAAAATATTACATCTAAAACGAAGAAGGCAGCGTAAAAACGCTGCCTTCTTTATTGCGCTTAACTTCTTTGTTTTAGAAGCGAGTGTTCATTTGAACACTTAGGATGTGTGCTGTAGCTGACTGAGTACCAACAAATGTGGTAGTAAAATCAGCGCCTGGTACTGCATCTTCAACAATTGTTCTCTTTTTATCGATGTCCGCTTCACGACCATCAATAAATACGTACGCAAGGTCAATTGAGGTGTCTTCACTCATGGTGTAAGTCATACCACCAGAAACCCAATGACGGTCAGTGTCTGGGATGCTTAGTGAGCGGTTCTCTACCGATACCACACCGTCGTCATAAGCATAGCCAGCGCGAAGAGTAATCTCATCGTTTAAAATGTAGGTAACACCGATAGATGCGCGCCACGAATCGTCGAAGTTTTCTTCTTTGATAAGGAAATCATCACCGCTTTCAAGATTAGCTTCAAGCTTTTGGAAAGTGCTCCAATCAGTGAAAGTTACACTACTTTGAACAGACCACTGATCGTTTAACTTCTGATCGATGGCTAGCTCCGTAATTGCAGCTAAATTCAAATCAAGGCTTCCATCTTGGTTGAGTGCTGCTCTCAAATCTGAAGATACTTCACCACTTAGCTCAAGTTTTGTCTCTGCACGATGTGAAAGGGCGATATTAGTCATTTCAGTAGGCTGCCAGAATATTCCTGCGTTCCAACCGTAACCCCAATCGTCTCCTTCTAGATTAAAAAGAGAAGCGCCTGCCGGTACAGTAGTACCTAGTGCACTGAAGGCAAATGACAGAGACTCAGAAACCCCTGAACCAATTTCAGCTTCGGCGTAGGTTGCGTTCAGTCCGAAACCAACCATAAGCTGTTCGTTTACTTTGTATGATATTGCAGGGTTGAAAGTTACACTTTTGACTTCTGCTTCATCTGCAAATGGCAAAGCTTCAAAGTCGTCTGAGTAATCAGAGCGAAGGCCATAAGTAGTAAACACACCAACACCTGCGGAAAATTTTTCATTAATTGGTGTGGTATAGAAAAATCCAGGTACGAACGCAGTATCGGCAATATCATCTTCTGTTGCTGAAGTAGAAAGAGAGGCTGCATCAGTAGGAAGAGAAGTCTCACCCAACGCGTAAGTTGCGGTGCCATTAATATCTACATTTGGGTCGATAAAGCTTACTGATGCACTGAATTCAGCTTCTTTAAATACACCAATTGCTGCAGGGTTAGTTGCTAAAATAGAGGCATTTTCTGGCTTGGCTGCTTGGCCTGCCATAGCACGACCTAGGCCGTTTGCACTGTGTTCATTAACTTGGAAACCAGCTGCTAGCGCAGAAGAAGAGGCTAAGGTAGCAAGCGCTAAGCAAACTGAGGCACGTAAAGAAAACTGTTGCTTCATAAGATACTCGTTGTAATAGGGGAAAATTGCAGCAGGCATTCTACGGATATGAGTAGTTTTGTTCAATGCAAGTAAACGTTATTTACGCACTTTTATCGCATTATTTACAATTTTAGCTACAACTTCGACGCATTTATAAACAACATTGATAAACTTAAGTTAACTAAAGATCACGATATTGTTAACACGATTATTTAACACTTTCACCAACAACTGTTGTCACCGACTGCATTTTACGCTCAATTTTATAGGCACGAGCCCATGCTGGTTGTGTTTATAACAATAAGCTCCACCCTATCTTTACAATCGGTGAGTGATCTCAGCTATGCATATTGCGTTTTAATACCAAGCAAATCATAGGGTAAATCATTAGGCATATAATTAGGCACATCACCAAAAACTTTTCACATGTTGCAGGAGGATACAATGTCAACATATAAAGCTATCACGCTGGTAAAGCGTCCCGAAGATGGAAAAATTGGCCCACACTTGTTTGAGACAAAAGAGCTTGAAATACCAACGCCAAAAGACGGTCAAATCCTAGTAAAGCAGACTCACATGTCTTTAGACCCTGCTATGCTTGGCTGGATGAGCGAAGACAGAGAGAGTTATATTCCTCCTGTAGAGCTTGGCGATGTTATGCGCTCGAGCGGTGTGGGCGAAGTTGTGGAGTCTAATAATCCAGACTTTTCAGTTGGCGACAAGGTTATGGGCATGACTGGCTGGAGTGAATATGTGCTAAGTGATGGCTCAGGCTTCAATAAGCTTCAGCAAGGCGTGACAGAAGAAATGGCACTTTGTGTATTTGCGCTACCGGGTTTAACTGCTACAACAGGCCTTTACAACTTTGGCGAACCAAAGAAGGGCGAAACCCTCATTGTCACAGGAGCAGCAGGCTCTGTAGGTTCAATTGTAGGTCAATTAGCAAAAGCAGACGGGCTTCGCGTAATTGGTGTCGTGGGTAGTGACGATAAGGCCGACTGGATTGTGAACGAGTTAGGTTTTGACGGTGCAATTAACTACAAAACTGACGATTTAGAGAAAAAGCTGGCTGAGCTAACACCAGATAAAATTGATGTATTTTTTGAAAACACGGGTGGCCCTATCCAACACCACATATTCAACAGAATGAATGCACATGGTCGTATTGTTGTATGCGGAATGATTGCCGATTACCAATCGAAAGAGCCTTCACCTGGCCCTAACTGGATCCCGTTAATTAAGAAGCGTATTAACGTTCGTGGGTTTGCGATGCCAGATCATTGGGATGAAATTCCAAAGCTTCTAGAAAAACTCACACCCTATGTGCAGCAAGGAAATATCAAGTACCGCGCGCATACTATTGAGGGTTTAGGGAATGCCGAAAAAGGCTTAAATATGCTGTTTGAAGGTAAAAACACCGGAAAAATGATACTTAAGCTGTAGTGTCTTAAACTAAGAGAATAGTTTAAATTAAGAGCACAGTGTTAACGCTAGCACTGTGCTTCTGTTACCACATATTGAGCTTTACCTTTTTCTTTTGCTTCATAGAGTGCTTTATCGGCTTCATCGATAAGCCAATCAATGGATATTTCACCGACTTTACTGGCGTAAGCCACGCCAATCGAACAACTCATAAAAGGGTGCTTTGCTTCATCAGCATGTTGTAGCTTAGTGTCGTTCCATTTATCCAATATTGCTTGCGAGTGCTTTTCAACCTGTTCTTTACTGATATCGCTTAAAACAACAATAAACTCTTCACCGCCGTACCGACCTAAGATATCTGTTTCCCGTTTAAACACCTGCTTCATAATACGCGCTTGTTCTTTAATCGCTTCATCGCCCTGCTGATGACCAAAGCTGTCGTTATATTTTTTAAAGTCATCTAGATCGAGCATTAATACCGCCATAGAGACATTGTGACGCTTACTCAAGGCCAACAGCTTTTCACTTTGATCTCGCAGGGCGCGTCGATTAAGTAAGTCAGATAACGGGTCGAACTTGCTAAGCTTTAATAAGCGGTCGTTAGTTTCTTTAAGCATGTGCACACTGCGGTCTAATCTGTACTTAGCATAGGCACATATAAATAGTGAGCCTGTTACAAACGCAGCTGAGATTGGCACTCTGTCACCGTAAACCGGTGCTAACCACATCAAGCCTAAAAAACCTAAGATGTTAATAATATTAGCTGTTATCGCTAATTTAAACGGGATCCCCAATGCGAATACACAGAAGAATGCATACAGGATGGTGCCTTCGTAAGGAAAAATAAAACCGTGCTCTTCCCAACACACCCATATCAGCCAATAATTGCTGTAGGAAAGAGCAACAAGTAAACCAGCAAAAACATACGCTCTATAACGTATAAAGTAACGCCAATAAGAGAGTACAACGACGGCAATTATGATAGGCAATTGAAGAAGTAGACGGTCGAAGATGTAGAGTTCGAACATACTACTAGGTATTAACACCAAGTCGGCAGCCATGAACAAAAGCACTAGAATGGCGCCTATGATAAGTGCGATTCTAAGCCTGCGAAGTTCACTGGGTCTGTTGATGTGCACGCATCACCTTGATAAAAATATATCCATTAAAGTTTTCCAATATAGCCAATGATGACCGGCACCATTGACTATACAACCACAACACATTGACGCAGCGCCGATTTAACTATTATCGGTGACTTCGTGGCGAAGCGCCAGTTTTAACAAACTTTCTTGCAGTGCTTCAACGGTGACCGGCTTTGTGACTATGTCGTCCATTCCTGCCTGTTTAAATGAAACATGGCGCTCTTTAAACGCTTCTGCGGTAAGCCCAATAACCGGCATTTGGCTAAGGTCACCTTCAAGTTTTCTGATGCGCTTAGTCGCTTCAATCCCATCCATAACAGGCATATGCACATCCATGAAGACCACATCAATTCCTCCCTCTTCCACACGCGCGGCTGCTTTTAATCCATTATCTACATGCTCGACGTCACAGTTTAACTGCTCTAGTAACGCCTGTGCTACCACAGCATTAATTGCATTATCTTCAGCCAATAACACCTTTAAGCCTTTTGGTAGGTTAGTGCTGAGGGCTTGACGCGCCGATGATGATTCGGGTGATGAATCTGAGATAAGCCGTGACTGAACCTCTGCTGTAACAGTAAAGCATGAACCTTCACCCACTTTACTAACAACTTTTATATCGCCGCCAAGTATCTGAGCAAGCTGCTTAGCTATGGCAAGACCAAGTCCAGTACCGCCATATTTGCGGGTGATAGAAGAGTCAGACTGCGTGAATTTATCAAATATGTGCTCAAGCCTTTCAGCTTCAATACCAATACCGGTATCTTTAACCGCAATGACTAAACGGTTATCGCTCATGGTTTCTGTTGAAGGCTGTTTAAGTTTAGCGGAAATGCTCACAGTTCCTTTGTGAGTAAACTTAATAGCATTGCTGACCAAATTGATAATAATTTGGCGAAGCTTGGTAATATCGCTAGTTACCGCCACAGACTCTAAGTTTTTGCTCTTATAAACTAACCGTGTACTGTTAGCGCTAGCGTTCGTGCCTAATAGCGTAATAAGATCGTTCAGCATTGAGTCTAGGTCGAACTCTGTCACATCAATCTCCGACATACCCGACTCAATTTTAGAAAGGTCTAATACATCGTTTATAACAGTAGCAAGAATAGATGCTGAAGACTTCAAATCGCTGGCATACTGATGCTGCTTGTCGGACAGTTGCGTATCTAAAAGCAATGTTGCTAAACCTTGGATACCGTTTAGCGGCGTGCGAATCTCATGACTCATTACCGCTAGAAAATCGGTTTTCGCACGGTTCGCCTGCTGTGCCTGCGCTACGTATTGCTCAATCTCGCCCGACATGGCTTCAACATCGCGAGCCAAGCTTCCTAGTTCATCGTTTTGCTCTAGGTCTATGCTAACCTTCTTATGGTCAACAGCAATGCGACTTGCTGCTGATTTAATTTTCTCAATGGGAGAGACAACGAACACCTGGGTTACCTTACCCATAAGTAAGCTAACAATGACTACAGCAAATAGCGTTACCAGACAGGTTAGCCACGCTATAGTAAATAACGATGATTGCAGTGGCTCAGCAGGTTGTAGAACAGTGACTTTCCAGTTCCAGGGGTTGAATTCAGAGCAAGCAAACAATACATCTGCTCCATTTACACTCGACTCTCCATAGGCTACGCGCCGGTTGGCTATTGTCGCCCTGTTAGCGTTTTCTGCATTCAGTACAACTTCACCTTCAGTAGTACTAAATATAACAGTGCCTGTACTTTTATCACTAATTGCAAAGTGCCGATCTGTTGTTTGCTGTAGCGACTTTAGCTCTTCAAATACTTCTTTTTGATAAGCATCGCGAAACACAGGGACATTCTCTAACCCCGATTGGATAAGCAGCTCTCGCCTTTCATCAATGATCTCTAACACATTTAGCGTAAGGGTTTGGGTGAGCAACTGATATTCTCTCTCGCGCACCGAGTCGTACGCCGTCAAATAAGCCCAATACCCAGTAAGTGCCATTCCAATTAACAGTATTGGAATGTAAATGACTAGCAGTTTTGATTTAATCCGCATACTTACTTCTAATTAGGCCTTATTGATACACATGCTCTTTCGAGAGTTTTAAGTAACTTGATGGAATGGGCAATTGTAATTTAATTGCCGTAGTTACGTTTACTGCAACAGTGTACGTGTCCATTTTGCCAACGGGAATGTCTCTCGCCGATTCTCTCTGAAGTATCAGCTTTGCTTTTCTTGCCGCTGATTTTCCAATACTAGCTGGTTCAGATACTACACCAATAAGCGCCCCTTCTTTAACTGATGAAATACTTTCAGCGAATAAGGGTAGTAATCCTGTCTTTTCTTTAACCTTTCCAACTAACCCTTTGGCTTCTGCTAAGGGGCCTGATGACAACCAATAGCCGTCCAGTTCAACGCTCTTTTGGTCCAAGCTAGCCACAATACTATCCGTCATTTTAACAAGTCCTTCATCGCCTTCTAAATAAGGCGTACTGACTGCGACTAAGTTTATATTCTCATACTCGCTGTCTAACGCTAGTAATTGGTTGACCAGGTTACTCGATGAGGGATAGGTTGAATGTACTAAGCCTATAGTAAGAGGAGACGTAGGCTCTGATGCTCTAAGCACGCCATCTAACATATCAAGCTTTACTTTCGCACCAAGTACGTGCGACTCGCCAGTCATGTTGCGTTTGCTTGTAGCACCAATAGCGGGAACTATTCCTTCTTCAACTGGAGCTGATACAACCATGAAAAGCTTTGGCGTATCAACAAACTCTTCAGAGGCATTCAAAGCACGAGTGGCCAAGGTAGCCACAGATACAATAAGATCAGGTTTAGGCTCTTTCGCCAGTTCTCTAAGTATTTCTTTAGCGCGCTCCTCCGACCCTTCGGCATTGTATGTAGTAACGTTGATGTCGTGCTCAGGCATAATTCGAATAAGCTCTTTTTCAAATTCGGCCCGTGATTCAGCAACAATAGGTACGGGGAGCGTTTCGATAATAACAAGGTCCAGTGCTTCTTTCGCATGTGCAGAACTTAGGCTCGATGCGAGAAACGCAAGAGCAAAGAAAAAGGAAAACCAGACCTTAAGCATGACTGTAAACCTGCAACACCAAAATGAAAATACACATACCTTTGTATATCATAAAGTTATTCTTGCTCATTGCATAGAAGAAGTTATGACCAGATACGTAAAACTGGTCATAACTTTTTAGGTGCTAGGATGCGATGTCTGCGAACGCTTTAACGCTAAATAAGCGCGCTTCTATATCGTAAATTGGCATAGACACAATAATCTCATCAATATCCGTTGCCTCGATAAATTCAGCGAGCTTGCTTCGCACGGTTTCTTTCGAGCCAACCAAGGCATATCTGAGTACACTTGATAACATGGCCTCATCTGACGCCGTGCAATATTCATCAAAGTTAGGCATAGGTTTAGCGAAAGGCTTGTTAAGACCACGTCGCATATTCATAAACTGCTGCTTCACCGAGGTGAATAACAATTCTGCCTCTTCATCGGTTTCAGCAATAACCACCATTACACCTGCCATGGCCTTTGGTGCTGATAATTGGGACGAAGGTTTAAACATGTTGCGATAAACATGGAGGGCATCAAATAGCGCATCGGGTGCGAAGTGGGAAGCGAACGAATAAGGCAGCCCCATTTTTGCCGCCACTTGGGCACTGTACAAGCTAGAACCAAGTAACCACAAGGGCACCTGTGTATTGGCACCAGGTACTGCAACAATTGGCTGCCCGTCTTGCGGTGTACCCAAGTAGTGCTGAAGTTCTTGAATATCTTCTGGGTAACTGTCCACATCGCTTTGCAAATTACGACGAAGCGCGCGTGCGGTTGCCATATCAGTGCCTGGTGCTCTACCCAGCCCAAGCTCTATGCGATTGGGAAATAACTCAGCTAGCGTGCCAAATTGCTCAGCAATAACCAAAGGCGCATGATTAGGCAGCATAATGCCACCAGCTCCAATTTTGATGGTAGAGGTAGCATTAGCAATGTGCGTTAACACTACAGAGGTGGCAGAGCTGGCTACACCATGCATACCGTGGTGCTCCGCTAACCACACTCTTTCATAGCCACTGCGCTCGGCTTCCATAGCCATTAGCTTAGAGTTGTTTAGCGCGTCTTTTACGCTATACCCTTCGGATATAGGCGCTAAATCGAGCAGTGAATAAGGAATAGCCATAGAGCCTCGCAATGTTGAAACTTGGTAATGAATTATAAGTATGAACGTGCCGTCCGTTTTACAACGATTGTTTTGGTGGTTTAAGACGGTTGGGGAGGGTTTGTCGATGAAGTGGACAGAGTCAGTGTATAGGTTAATAGGCTTAATTCGTTGCGACTTTCATTCAGCAAAATCTCTGAGAAATAAAAAAGCCTGCGAGTTTGTTAATCGCAGGCTTTGTTTTTAAACACATTAAAGTTGCTTTAACAGCGTTGAGCTATTCCACCGTAACCGACTTCGCCAAGTTACGCGGCTGGTCAACGTCGGTGCCCTTAATTAGCGCTACGTAGTAGCTCAATAGCTGTAGCGGCAAGGTATAAATGATAGGTGCAATTGGCTCGTCGCAGTGCGGCACGTCAATAACACGCATGGTTTCATCCCCTGCAAACGCGGCATCTTTATCAGCAAATACATACATAATACCGCCACGGGCACGCACTTCTTCAACGTTCGATTTTAGCTTTTCGAGCAATTCGTTATTTGGTGCCACCACAATTACCGGCATTTCATCGTCAATTAGCGCAAGCGGGCCGTGTTTTAATTCACCAGACGCATAGGCTTCGGCGTGAATGTAAGAAATCTCTTTAAGCTTAAGTGCTCCTTCCATGGCGATGGGATATTGATCGCCACGACCTAGGAACAAACTGTGGTTTTTATCAGCAAACTCCTCAGCTAAATCTTCGATGCCACCAGTGATAGCTAAGGTCTCTTCAAGCTTTGCTGGTAGGCTATGAAGCGCAGATACTATGGCCTTACTGTCGGCCTCGTCCATACCATTTTCTTTGCCTAATGCAAGGGTTAGCATAAGGAAAGCAGCAAGCTGGGTAGTGAAGGCTTTGGTAGACGCTACGCCAATTTCCGCGCCAGCGCGGGTCATAAATGCTAAGTCAGACTCGCGTACCAAAGACGAGCCCTGAACGTTACAAATGGTCAAACTAGACATATAGCCAAGCTCTTTGGCTAAGCGAAGTGCGGCTAGCGTATCTGCTGTCTCGCCCGACTGAGAAATCGTAATAAGTAGGCTGTTTGGGTGAACCACTGACTTGCGATAACGAAACTCTGATGCAATTTCTACGTTACACGACACATTGGCGTACTGCTCTAGCCAGTAGCGCGCCGTCATTCCAGCGTGGTAACTAGTACCACAGGCAATAATTTGAACGTGTTTAACCTTTTTAAATATTTCATCAGCACCTTCACCAAATACGTCTGCGGTCAGACCGTTTTCATCAATACGATCTTTAAGCGCGTTGCGCACAACCGTTGGCTGTTCGTGAATTTCTTTAAGCATGTAGTGACGGTAACCCGCTTTGTCACCCGCATCGTGCTCTACGTTTGACTCAATCACTTCACGCTCGACGGCGTTACCGTCTTTATCAAAGATTTTAACGTCGCGACGTGTAATCTCTGCTACATCGCCTTCTTCTAAAAAGATAAAGCGGCGTGTTACTGGCAATAGCGCCATCTGGTCTGACGCAATAAAGTTTTCACCAAGCCCAAGCCCAATAACTAACGGGCTGCCCGAGCGTGCAACCACTACGCGGCTTGGATCTTCTTTATCCATGATGACGGTGCCATAAGCACCGTGAAAAGTTTTAACCGCACTTTGTACTGCTTCAAGCAGAGCTTTGCCCGACTTTAGTTCTTCGTGCACAGTATGAGCAATGGTTTCAGTGTCAGTGTCGCTGGTAAAGGTGTAGCCCTTTTCTTTTAGCTGAGCTTTTAGATTTACGTAGTTTTCAATAATACCGTTGTGAACAACAGCTACGCGCTCGGTCGAAAAGTGCGGGTGAGCATTCGCTTCAGTTACGCCACCATGGGTTGCCCATCGGGTATGTGCAATTCCTGTAGTACCTAAGGCTTCGCCTGCTGCTACCGCGTCAGCCAGCTCTTGTACTTTACCTGTACGACGAATACGGTTGAGCGTGCCGTCGTTTTGCAACAGCGCTACACCAGCTGAATCATAGCCGCGATATTCTAGTCTTTTTAATCCTTCTAGAAGAATTTCTACCACGTTACGTTCAGCAACAGCGCCAACAATTCCACACATAATTATTCTCCACTCGGCGCTGCAATAAGCACGGTCACGCCCTGATTTTCAATATTAAGTTTGTCTTGTTCACTAATGCCTTCATCAGTGATCAAAACAGAAATGTTTTTCCAGCTCAGCTCTAGGTTAGGCATTTTATGCGTTAATTTTTTTGAGCTGGCTAATACCGCCACCTTTGTTGCAGCCTTAGCCATGGCCCGGGCCACACCAATAAGTTCGTTAAAGGTGGTGGTGCCTCTGTTAACATCAATGCCCGCTGCACCAATAAGTGCAATGTCAAAACTATAGGCGCTAACTAACTGTTCAGCCATTGCTCCTTGGAACGATTGAGACTGGGCGTCCCATGTCCCCCCCACCATTAACACCGTAGGCTCTTTAGCACTTTGGGTAAGGTAATTGGCAGTGGATAGCGTATTGGTCATTACCACTAAGTCATCAATATCCGATAGGTAAGGCAAGACTGACGCAGTGGTTGAGCCGCAATCTATAACTATCTTATTGCCCGGTTTAACTAAGCCTGCCGCGCACTGACCAATTGCTTTAATTATTGGGCTAGCCATCTGGCTTGAGTAAGCTTCATTAGTGATGGATTGAGAAGAGTGAGTATCTAAGGCTACTGATGGCACAGGCACTGCGCCGCCAAACTGGCGAATAAGCAAACCTTGCTGAGAAAGGGCAGCAAGATCTTTTCTTATCGTGACTTCAGAGGTAGCAAAACGCACGGCCAAATCTTCAACTTGTGACTGACCGTGTTCTTTCACCCACGCCACTATCTGCTGGCGGCGCCGTTCAACTGATTGACTACTTTTCAATATAACCTCAATGGCTTTACGAATTACTTTAGCGCTTGTCTGCGCGTTTGGAGCTTGCTGTACAAACACGCCGGCGCGTTAGCTTCATTAGTATTTCGTAAATAATAGGCTTCTCACAACCCATGACTTTCAAAACGAAAGCTATGGGTTACAAATTGAAAGCATCGTAAGTTAAATTGAAACTTTTATCAAGATAGTTTGTTTAATTAAACGACAGCGTTTGCTTCTGCTCACTTGCTTGCATAGCTAATTCAATGACCTTGATAACAGGTACGACTGTGCTTGCATCAGCTGGCGAAAACTTACCGTCTTCAATGGCATGAGCAAGACGATTGAAAAACGTCAGGTATTCCCCTTTGCGTGTTTCGATAGTTTCTTCCAGCAACTCGCCACTTTCGCTTGCGACCGTTAGCACACCATGCTCTTTATCATTGGTTAACGCCCAGCTTGCATTGTCAAAAGACAGCCCTGCACGTAACTGGTTTTCTTGTGGGTCCAGATAAAACTTTCGAAAGCTACCTTTTGTGCCTTGTAGGTCGTAGCGCAGGGTTGCTCCCGCCTGAAAAGCTGAGCTACCCAATTTTATAACCTTATCGCCATAGTGAAGCGTAATATCAAAAGTGTCATCTGATTGCCCGTTTTCACGTAACGCCATTATATTTGCAGACACTGCTTTTGGGTTGCCAAAAAGCTGCAATGCTTGGTCTATTAAATGCGGTCCTAAGTCCCAGAAAATACCGCTGCCTGGGCCTTCGTTTTCACGCCACCTATCGCGAGGAACTGGGCGGAAACGATCGAAACGGCTTTCCAAGCGTTTAATGTCGCCTAACTTGTCATCGTTGATTAGCTGCTTAATCGTAAGAAAATCGCCATCAAAGCGCCTGTTCTGATATACACAGAGCTGTTTTTTCTGGGCGTTTGCGAGCTCCACAAGTGCTTGTGCTTCTTCGCTATCCAACGTAAATGGCTTTTCAACTAGCACATGGCAGCTATGCTCTAATGCCAATTTAGCTTGCGGACCATGAAGGTGGTTCGGCGTAGTAATAACCACTAGGTCTACGTCATGAATTTTTAGCGCTTCTTCTAACGAGCTGTACACTTCAGCTTCTGGTAATAGCGCCTTAACCGCATCGGGTTTTGATGAAATAACCACATCTACCGAGAACTGCGGAAGATAATTTAGAAATGGTAAATGAAACGTAGTGGCTGAAAATCCAAAGCCAACAAGAAGAGTAGATATCATCGCATATCCTTGTGTAACGAGAATTAAGGGGTAAGTAAACACACACTATCAGCAATATATGATAGTGTGAACCTGAGATAGTTCATTATTTAGAAGGCGTGAAATAAGTAAGAGTTGCGTTTAGAGCGACACAGTAGACGTTAATTTAAGCACTCTGGTTTTATCAGCTTCATGACTGGACAATAGTTCGGTGAGGCTGAAAAAGAAACTGAGCTAGCAAACTACTATTTATGTTTGCTAGCCCTAATTCATCAAGCGACCGCCAAGAAATGTTAACCTTTATTTTTTGGTTGGGCGCGGCCAATTTGGAATGTTACGCTGTTTGCCACGAGCAACGGCTAGTGCGTTTTCGTCTACTGTTGACGTAATTACAGAGCCTGCACCCACAGTGGCGCCATCACCAATGTTTACCGGTGCGACAAGAGATGAGTTGGAGCCGATAAAAGCATTTTCGCCGATGACTGTTTTCGATTTATTCACGCCATCATAATTACAAGTAATTGTACCTGCGCCAATGTTCGCTTTAGCACCAACTTCTGCATCGCCTAAATAGGTTAAATGATTCGCTTTGGCGCCTTCACCTAACGTGGCCTTCTTCATTTCTACAAAATTACCCACTTTGGCATTTTTCTGCATTACTGCACCAGGGCGCAATCTTGCGTAAGGTCCAACTGTACAAGCTTCACCAACGCTAGCTTCTTCAACAATAGAATTTGCTTCAATCACGGCGTTATCGGCAATAGTACAGTTTCGCAAGATACTGTTAGCGCCAATAGTAACGTTACTGCCTAGCGTAACCTTACCTTCAATAATCACGTTAACGTCGATAATTACGTCATTACCAGTTTCTAGCTGGCCGCGTAAATCGAAACGAGCAGGATCCAACAAGGTAACCCCGTTTGTCATTAGCTCGTCGGCTTGTCGGTGTTGAAGCGCGCGCTCTAAATTCGCTAGCTGCAAACGGTTATTTACGCCTTCCACTTCTACAGCCGACTGCGGCTGAGCAGACTGAATGCGCTTGCCTTCAGCGGCAGCCATTGCAATAACATCAGTAAGATAATATTCGCCCTGTGCATTGTCGTTGCTTAACTCGCCCAGCCAGCGTTTAAGATCTTTGCCAGACATCATCATCATGCCGGTATTGATTTCTTTAATTTCACGCTGTGCTTCTGTAGCGTCTTTGTGCTCAACTATCGCGGTAATATTGTCATTCTCGCGAATAATGCGGCCCATACCTGTTGGGTCGTCTAAATTCACGGTCAACAAGGCTAAGTCACAGCTTTGCTTTGCTGCTTTTAGTGCACTCAAAGTTTCTTCACGGATAAGTGGGGCGTCGCCAACAAGAACAAGTACATCTTCATCGTCTTTAATATGAGGAGCTGCTTGCTGAGCAGCGTGGCCTGTCCCTAACTGTTCGGCCTGTAAGCACCAATTTAAATTATCTTCAGCTATCGTTTCCTTTAGCTGGTCACCGCCATGACCGTAGACCAAATGAATATTATCAGCACCCAATGACTTAACGGTGTTGATAATTCGCTGCACCATCGGCACGCCACCCACTTTGTGTAATACCTTTGGCAACGCCGACTTCATACGGGTACCTTTACCCGCTGCTAAGACAATCACTGAGAAAGCCATATAATTCCTTTATTTCGCAAAGAGAATGAAAAAACGGAACATAGTGTAACCAAGGCCCAACGATATGTCAGCGATATCTTTGATGCGAGGTCTGACCCGACGACTTTGCTTTGCGCTTTCGCTCTTCGTTATTTAGTCTAAGTTAATCCAAATCGCCTAGTAGTTAATCATTGCAACAGGTATACTTGAAACCTAAGTAAGGTTCAGTCAGGCAAGGGAGCATGCGCAGTCTGTGAACACATTTCGTACACTACACAGAAGTATTCTGGTGTTATTTGCGGTAGTGGTTATCGCTATTGTGACGCTGGTTCATTTCAGTATTTCAAAAATCGTTGCCGAACAAAGTCGAGCGCAGCAACAATCATTGTCACCTGCTATTTCGCTTATTGTTGAGCAACTTCTTAAGCCACTGCATATATCTGAAGCTTTAGGACATTCTACCGAACTGGTCGACTTAATGGATGGCGATACCATCGATCAAGAAGCCGTTTTCAAAACATTGGATCGTCTTGAAAATGAATTTGGATTGTCTTTTTTCATCGCCAGTGAAGCGGACAGAAAGCAATACAATTCCGATGGCAGCATTATTAACCTTATTGAAGGTGAAGTGAGTTGGTACTTCAAATACCGTGACTATCCCGCCGATGCCGTTGCCGATATCGGCAAATGGGAAGACACGCATTTTTACATTGATATAAAAATCCACGATGAAGATGACCGCTTCCTAGGCTTTTTTGGCGTAGGGAAAAGCTTACGTAGCTTTATTGAAGTATTTGATACCTACAAACAAGAGTACGGCTATGACTTCTTATTTGTAGATGGCGAAGGTGACATTATGTTGTCTTCAGATCCAAGCCTTATTGCCTCTTATTCTGATTTTACCAACTTATCAGAACTACCCTGGTATGCCAGTCTTCCCATGACTGTTCAAAGCGAGCAAGCGCTGAACAATAAGTTAGTCACTATTGATCAAAAAGACTTCCTTATTGCAGAAGTTAAGCTGAATCAATTCGGGTGGACAGTATTTCTTTTAAGTCCGCTAGAAGACCGCCAAGCAGAAATTTCTCAAGCGTTCATCTTTAGCGTGGTAACACTGCTGGTTGTCGTATTCTCACTGTTCTTGCTGATCTACAACCTTCTGTATTATTTCAGAAAAGATATGCAGCCAGACTTAGTGGTACGTCAAAGCAACCGTCTGCCTGAAAAGGATAATTTACAGCTTATTTATAAAACGCTATTGGCCGAGCACAAATCGCTTAGCATTATGTTAGTCAGCGTTGATACACTTTCAGAAATTGTTGACGCCCATGGACGCAATGCGGGCGATGACATTCTAGATAAGGTGGTATCTTACTTAGCTGAGAACATGCGCGAACAGGATGTAGTCGGTAGATGGAGTAGCGATAAGTTTATTATTCTGCTGCCTCACACTGGCCCTCATGTGGCATTCGACATAGCGCAAAACCTTCGCCATGGCATCGCTACGCTTCCCCCTCTGCAAGATTTACCGGAGGTAGTCATTACCGCTTCTATTGGTATTTCATATACTGCGTCAACCCGGGCTATGCACGAGGTAACCGCGCATGCTGAAGACGCGCTTTATCAAGCTAAGCGCGACGGCAGCAATTTGGTAAGAATGCAGCTGATAGACTAGCCAAAGCTGGCTATAGTTTAAGCAGGCTTAACCTTAAGGCGTTTTCGTTTGAGAACGCCAGTGGTTAGCGCAACACCGAATAAAATCATTAAGCCTCCCACTATGGTTTGAACTGACAAATGTTCCTGCAAGAACAGTACCCCCCAAATAATGCCAAAAAGCGGTACTAGATAAGCGACGGTAATAGCCTTTGCCGGGCCAATATCGGCGATAAGTTTGAAATACAAGATATACGCGATACCGGTACCACCGACAGCTAGCGCTACGGCATTTACCCATGCATTAACGCTTGGCATTGTGTCTGGCAAAGTTGCTAGCGCAAAGGGCGCTAACATAATGCTGGCCATAGCTTGACTGCCTGTGGCCACAACTAAAGGCTTAACCCCCTGCAGCCATTTTTTCATCATGCACGCTGCAATTCCGTAGCCTGTAGTAGCTAAAAGCGCAGTTAAAATGGGAAGAAAGCTAATATCCCCCTCGCCAAGCTTTTGCTGACTAATAACGGTAACGCCTACAAAGCCAACAAAGAGCCCAACAACCGCTGACTTTGTTAGTTTATCGCCTAACCATAGCCAAGCAACAATAGCCCCAAACATGGGTGCGGTAGCGTTTAGAATAGCGTTAACGCCAGCCTCTAAGTGCAGACTGCTGTAATTAAAAAGTACAAATGGAACGGCGGTATTGGCCAACCCTACTAGCGCTATGGCAAGCCAGTGATGCTTAATATCTTTAACCGAGCCACGCAATAACAGTAAAGGAAATAGCACTGCCGTTGCTAGCAATGTACGAATTGCCACCAATACATAAATGCCAAATTCTGGTGCCGCTACACGCATAAAAATAAACGAACCGCCCCAAATACCCGCTAACACCAGAAGCGAGAGAATGTCTCTTATTGCCATTTTTCTATCACCATTCTCTTATAACCCATTATTTTATGACCACAGCACCCCTTGGGCTCCCTCCAAATTCAGTAAATACTGCTTACGTGGTAAACCACCCGCGTAGCCCGTTAAGGTTTTATTACTGCCAATTATACGATGGCAAGGTACTACAATAGCAATAGGGTTACGACCATTTGCCATACCCACGGCCCTAACGGCTTTTGGGTTACCTATTGCTTTGGCGATATCTAAATAGCTGGCCGTTTCACCATACTTTACTTGCTGTAATGCCTGCCACACTTGGTTCTGGAACACGGTTCCCTTAGGAGTAAGCGGTAAATCGAATTCCTGAAGCCGCCCATCGAAGTACGCCTTAAGCTGACGACAACCTTCATCGGTAATTGCGTTAGTGCATGAATGCGTATGGGCGTAAGCCTCATCACCAAGAACGTTGTACTGCTCAGCTTCATCTGGGTTTAAAAACGCAATGGCCGTTACTCCCTCATCAGTCGCTTCTACTTTGACTGGGCCTTGTACACTATTTACGAAACCTGTGTATATCATGGTTAAGACTCTTTTTGCTGGTTGCTAAGTTGCCAAAGCTGAAGGGTTAAATAGCTGCGCCATGGCGCCGCCTTATCAGGCTCAACCGGATACAGCTGCGCCACTTTACGAACAATTAAATCGCCCCCAAGATAAATATCTGGGTTTCTCTCGCCACGCATTTTTAAATAATCTAGTGTCCAGGGCCCCACGCCCTTAATTGCAAGGATATCTTCATGGGCTGGCATGCTATCGCCGACAAATAATTGTGCAAAGCTGCGTAGCGCGTTTTTTCGGGCCTGCGGCATACGCAAAAACTCTAGATTATTGTCCGCGACAGTTTCTGGTGTAGGAAAGCTATAGCACTCACTTACCTCGGTATTAAAATCGTGTGAAGATATTACGCTTGATACCCTTTCGCCTAGCTGGTGTACAAGTAGCGTTACCTGCCCAATAGCCGCTTTTACACTGACTTGCTGCCCGACAATAGCGCGGCAACCGCTTTCAAACACGCTCCAGGCGCTAGGGAGGCGTAGACCTGTTGTTAGCTGCTTTTGTGATAACCCGGCCTGCATTAAGCTTTGCTCTATTAATAATTGGTCGGCATGAAGGTCTAGAACCAGCTTTATGTTTTCTATTACAGTATGAAGAACACGTATATCTGGCATATCAATGTGAACATTGAAGCCGTTGCGCGTGTGATCATGTTCTGCTTTGAAGACACCAACATTGGACTGACTTGAAAAATAGCGCTGATAACTGTTTTCTGTAACTAGCTCCATACCCTCAATGGCGCGCGCTGCTAAAAAATTACGTACATAGGGCCAGTTATAAGGAGGACGATAAGCAAGAAACAGGGATATCGACTTTTGTTCGGCTGCCTGCTTTTTCCTAAGTTGTGTCGGCGAGGTTCCGCAATATCGCTCTACAGCTCGCTGTAATTGCCTAAGCGACTGATAGCCCGCGGTTACTGATATATCTGTCATAGACAAGTGGGTTTGTTGAATAAGCTGTTTTGCGAACAAAGCACGCTGCATATTCTGAAATTGTTTAGGCGATATACCTACCGCATTGACTATCAGCTTATTTAAGTAGCGTTCACTTATACCTAAACGGCAGGCAATATCAGCCACACTCTCTACAGGAATGGCAGATAATAGCGATAGCGCTCGACTTACTGTTGCGCCCACGCCTTTCCAAGCTGCAGAACGGGGGGCACTGTCGGGACGGCACCGAAAACACGGTCGATAACCTTGGGCCATAGCCTGAGTTGCATGTTCAAAATAAGTAACATTCTCTTCTTTGGGCAAGCGCGCTGGGCAAATCGGCCTACAAAATATGCCCGTCGTTTTTACTGCAACGAAAAATCGCCCGTCGAAACGCGGATCTCTGCTAAGTCTCGCCTTGGAAAATACAGACTCAGCTAAACTTTTCCTTTTTAACGCCTCTTCTTCTTGCACAACATTGTTATCTAGCATAAGTATGCAGCGCTCGCCGTTAACTCGTTACCAGAGCATAGTGTATCGCGTCTTTACTGTGTAAGTGCGACAAAATCGGTACTCTATAAAACTAGGGTTAAAATGAGTGAGTATAATTAGCGACATTTGATCATTGATGCGGCTAAACGCATAATAACAAGATAATAATAATGAACGCCCTGTGAAGTAACCTTGAAGTCACAGGCACAATGAGCTGACTATATGCTGAACTCTTCGCGCTTTTCACTACTTAGCCTAGCTACACTTTGGCTATTCGCGACACTAATGCTCGTTGCCCAGAGTGCTTCTGCTGATTGGTTAGATGACTACGCAAATCACGTTAAAAAAGAAGCGTCAAAATACAATGTTCCTGGTTATGCATTTGTGTTTTACGAACAGGGAAAAGCGCCGCGGGTTTACGTTTACGGAAAGACCCGTAAAAAAGGCGGAAAGAGCGTTACCGAAGATACGGTATTCAGGCTAGCCTCTGTTTCAAAAACCTTCACAGCCCTTCTATCTGCCAAGCTTGTGGAGAAAAACCAGCTTAGCTGGGAGACTCCTATCTCCACTTTATTGCCCGACATACCTTTTACAGGAAAAGGTATGGGCGCGCTTCAGTTACAACATATTGTAGGGCAGTCCAGTGGCTTTATGCCTAACGCCTACGATAATCTAATTGAAGCCGATTATTCGTTAGGGCGCGTATTAAAATCTCTCGGTGAGCTTGAACCCTTGTGTACACCTGGCGACTGTTACACCTATCAAAATGCTCTTTTCGGAGCATTGGAGTACTACTTTAGCAACAATAATACTTCCTACTCGCGCCAGCTTCAGGCAAACCTTTTTTCACCATTAGGCATGAAGACAGCCAGCGTTGGTAAAGGCGGTTTACTCGCATCACAGTCATGGGCACAACCTCATATCGCCATTGCTAGAAATAAATGGCGTGAAGGTAAAGTTGAAAGCAACTACTACCGCTTTTCTCCCGCGGCAGGAGTTAATGCCAGCATTTCAGATATGACCATTTATTTACAGGCGCTGCTTGGCGAATTCCCAACGGTGATTTCTGATGAAATGGTGGACTATGTCACAACGAAACGAGTGAGAACCAAGCGTGAAACCTACCGCAGGGGCTGGCGCGGTATGATCAGCGATGCTCATTATGGTTTGGGTTGGCGTATTTATGACTTAAATGGCGTGCAGCTTAACTATCATGGCGGCTGGGTAAAAGGCTATCGCGCCGACGTAGCCTTTATGCCCGAGAAAAAAGTGGGCTACGTGATGTTGATGAATGCAGAGTCAAATATGATTAACTCTACAACGGCGGAACTTTGGAAGCGCTATTTGAAAAAAGCCGACGCGGCTAATAAGTAGCGGCACCGGCCATATGAACCTGCGAACTTAAGTATAAAGAAATCGCAGGCTCTGGATTATTTACTATTGCTTCTTATTGCTTAAGGTAAGTGTAACCCGCTAAACACTTCTCGTAGAAATCAGTCCAACGAACCCCTTCACGAGGATTTAAGTTACCGTCCCACACATGTTTGTCTATCATGCGCTTAACATCTGATGCCATTGCACGCGGGTTATATTGCATAACGTTAAGCACATCTTCTACCGACGAGCCTTTCACCACTTCTTCAATGTAAAAATCTTCCGGATCATCATCATAGCTGTAAATATGCACTTCATTTAAGCGACCAAACAAGTTATGCATGTCGCCCATTACGTCTTGATACGCGCCCGTTAAGAACAAACCAATGTAGTACGGCTCGTCCTTCTTTAGTGGGTGCATAGGCAGCACATCAGTGATCTCACGACCAATAGTGAACTGGTCAATTTTACCGTCACTGTCACAAGTAATATCCACCAGTGAGCAGTTTACCGACGGCTCTTCGTTCATTCGAATAAGCGGTACTACTGGCAGAAGCTGGTCGATAGCCCACGTATCAGCAGCCGACTGGAACACAGAGAAGTTACACAGATACTGAGACGACAAGCTGTAATCTAGCTCTTGTAGCTCTTCAGGCACGTATTCTTCGTTGCGATACCATTTCTGTAAGCGACCCATGATATCCCAGTAAAGGGTTTCTATTTTGCCTAACTCTTCTAACGTAAGTACGCGCAGCTTAAATGCATCGAGCGCCTGCTCTTTATACTGAGAAGCATCGTTGTAAATCTCATGCATATTTGTGTGTTCATCAAACGTATCGGCAAGTTCACGCATGTTTTTCAAAAAGAAGTGCTCGCCTTCTTTTGCAGAAGTGTCCATATGCGATGCATTCGACTTAATCTCGCCCACAATTTCAGTTATAACACAGCTGTGGTGCGCAGTGATTGCACGCCCACTTTCACTTACCAAGTGCGGATGTGGTACACCTTCAAGGTCGCACATTTCCTTCATGCCATAGACAACATCGGCAACGTATTCTTGCATGCTGTAATTACGTGATGATTCATTGGTTGAGTTACTGCCGTCATAGTCAATACCAAGACCGCCACCCACATCTACATAGTCCAGCGCAAAGCCCATTTTATGAAGGTCTGCATAAATACGTGCACCCTCGGTTACCGCTTCTTTAACCGCGCGAATATCGGTCAGTTGACTGCCAATATGAAAGTGAAGCAGCTTTAAGCAATGGGCCATGCCTTGCTCTTCAAGATAACGGGCTGCGTTGATGATTTCGGTAATGGTCAAACCGAATTTCGCACGCTCACCACCAGAGCTTTCCCACTTACCTCGGCCTTTCACGGTCATTTTAGAGCGCACACCGATAATAGGGTCGATGTTAAGCTCTTTTGAAATTTTCACGAGTAAAAGTAGCTCGGTATATTTTTCCACTACCACAACAACTTTGCGACCAAGCTTTCTGCCTAACAGTGCAAGACGCATGACTTCATCGTCTTTATAGCCGTTAAGGATGGTCAACGAGTCTTCGTTGGTATTCATTGCCAGTACAGTAAGGAGCTCAGCTTTAGAGCCTGCCTCTAGCCCATAATTGTAGGGCTTACCAGCATCAACAATTTCTTCAACCACTTCACGCATTTGGTTAACTTTTACCGGATACACACCTTGGTACTGGCCTTGATATTCGGCTTCTTCGATGGAGCTTCTAAATGCTTTGTTCAAACCGGCAACTTGCGAACGCAAAATGTCGTGAAATCGCACTACAACGGGAAACTGTACGCCCTCTTTGCGGATATCTTCTATTACCGAGTTAAAGTCGATTCGAATGCTAGGATCTTCAGGAACAGGAGTAATATGAACATTGCCATTTTCACCAATTTGAAAATAGCCACCACCCCATTGAGACACGCCATAGACGCGCTCTGCTTCTTCGATGCTCCAATCTGACAATTTATTCACCTATGTGTAAGTGGACTAGGTTTATACCTAGCAAAGTAAGTGCGAAAATAAGCCGCGTATTATAGACAACGCAAGGCTGAACGCGAGCCTTGTTGCGATGTAAAATATCTATTGTGGCGACTAATTTTGTTTATCGAACTAAAGTTTAGTTCAATTATGGGAAAGCCATATTTTGATGTATTGCACTACACTGTCATCGGCTTTCTGTGCACATTGCTCTATGAAATCTTTGATGCTTTTTGTACGGCTGAGCGTAAATTTGGTTTCAGCAAAAAATTTTTCTGCAATATGATTGGCTTTTGTATCTTCATCCTCTAGCCAAAGCTCACTAACCTGATTACTTCTGTCTATTTTTATGGCCGCTTTCATTTGCGTGAAAGTCTTCGCAGTAGGAATTTGCCATGAGCGCATATCAACAATGAGATGAAAAGGGCGCCCCTTGCGTTTATTGATTTCTTCTGCCATTACAGCGAGGTACTCAATGTTGGTCGCCATCGTCCAATTGCCTCGAAGGGTGACCAAAATACAGTTTTTAAACTGCTCTATTTTGTAACAAGTAGCGCGCGTCATAATTCGTCTCAAACTGGCGTCAATTGCACTGACGTTTGTCCGGTCCATAGTATGGAAGATGGACATTAACTACAACTTAAATAAAAGAGGCCAACAATGTTGGCCTCTGTGTGCAAATTATGCCTTGTATCGTTTAGTCGTCGCCAAACTCACGAATAATACTGTTAATGGTGTCTTTAGCGTCACCCAGAACCATGCGCGTGTTGTCTTTGAAAAACAGCGGGTTGTCTACACCGGCAAAACCGGCATTCGCAGAACGCTTAAGTACAAAGACCGTTTTAGCACGATGAGCTTCGATAACAGGCATGCCGTAAATAGGGCTGCCTTTCATCTCTTTAGCCGCTGGGTTGACCACGTCGTTCGCGCCGATAACGATAACCACATCATAGTTTTCCATACGCGGGTTAACGTCATCCATCTCGTATAGTTGATCATAAGGCACATCGGCTTCTGCCAATAATACATTCATGTGACCCGGCATACGCCCTGCTACCGCGTGAATGGCGTAATCAACCGTACAGCCGTTTTCTTCTAATAGAGACTGAAGTTCACGTACCGCATGCTGTGCTTGCGCAACCGCCATTCCATAGCCAGGCACCACCAGTACCGCCTGCGCTGCTTCTAATACATAAAATGCATCTTGCGCGGCCAATACTTTAATTTCGCCTTCTATTTTTTCACCCGCTTCCACCGGCTTCGCAAAGCCAGAAAGCAATACATTCATCAGTGAGCGGTTCATGGCCTTACACATAATATTAGTAAGAATTAAGCCTGAAGCGCCTACTAATAAGCCGGTAACAATCAATATTGTGTTACCTGTAGCCAGACCTGCCGCCGACGCGGCAACACCCGAGTAGCTGTTTAAAAGTGCGATAACCACCGGCATATCGGCACCACCAATTGAAATGGTAGCCCACAAGCCGAAGCTTAGTGACAACGCGATTGCACAGTATATCCAAAGTGGGTTGCTGGGGTCGGTAGTGAAGAAATAGCCAATTACTACCATGCCAATAAGGTGTAAGATACTTAGCTCACGAAGCCCAGTAAAAATAACCGCTTTAGAGCTCATTTTGCCTGACAGTTTACCCCAGGCAACCACAGAGCCAGAGAACGTAATGCCCCCGACTAAAATTGTGAAAAACAGGGTAATAAAAGTAAACGCACTTTCAGTTTTAAGGGTAATTAGGCTCATTCCGGCTAATGTTGCCCAACCCAGCAGTAATGACGCTGCGCCACCAAAGCCATTAAATAACGACACCATTTCTGGCATTGCCGTCATTTCAACGGTCTTAGCTTTCCACGCACCAAAAGCGCCGCCAAGTACAAACCCTAGTAGGATGTAATGATAGCTAATAATCTGCTGGTCAAGCAGGGTGACGACGACAGCAACCAGCATACCAATGGCAGAAATAAAGTTACCTTTTTTCGCGGTATCTGGATGGCTAAGTAATTTAAGCCCAAGTATAAATAGTGCCGCAGCTACTACGTACGCAAGGTTTATTACGGTTACGATATCACTCACTTGCGTACTCCTTATTTATCTTTTTTCTTGAACATGCCAAGCATGCGATCAGTAACGAGATAACCACCCACCACGTTTATGCTGGCCAGCGCCACCGCTGCGGTACCAAGAATAGTGGTTAGCAAATTGTTGTCGCTCCCCGAGGCTACCAATGCTCCCACTAACGTAATACCCGATATCGCGTTAGAGCCTGACATTAAGGGTGTATGTAAGGTTGCTGGGACTTTTCGAATTAACTCAAAACCCAAAAAAGCAGCCAATAGCACGATGAAAAGTAGGTAAATGATTTCCATGATTAGGCTCCTTTGTATGCGTTGTTAAGCATGTCGTTGGTAATGTTACCGTCGTGAGTAATAACACAGCCGGCCAGAATGTCGTCTTCTAAATTCAGCCCAAAGGTTTTGGTTTCATCGTCAAAGAACTCATCCACAAGGTTATAGATGTTATTGGCGTACATGTCGGTGGCGGCTTTAGCCACATACTGGCTCCAGTTACCATTACCAATCACCTTTACACCGTTAACTTCAACGGTTTCGCCAGCAACCGAACCTTCAACATTACCACCTGATGTTGCGGCCATATCTACAACCACACTGCCCGGCTTCATGAGTGCTAATGTATCTTTTGAGATAAGCACGGGTGGTTTGCGACCAAATAACTGCGCTGTCGTAATAACAATGTCAGAGTCGGCAATCGCGTCGCGTTGCGCTTCTTGCTGCTTCGCTTTTTGTTCGTCGGTCAGTTCTTTGGCGTAACCGTCTTTCGTTTGACCTGTTTCACCAATGTCGATCTCAAGGAATTTGCCACCTAGCGATTCTACTTGCTCTGCCACTACCGCACGGGTGTCGTAAGCAAGCACGTTTGCACCTAAACGTTTCGCGGTAGCTATAGCTTGAAGACCCGCTACGCCCGCGCCAATAACAAATACCTTTGCTGGTTTTATTGTTCCTGACGGTGTCATCATCATAGGTAATATTGATGGCAACTGATTCGCCGCCTGCATTACCATGACATAACCTGCAAGACTCGCTTGCGAGCTCAACGCATCCATTTTTTGTGCACGAGAAGAACGAGGGATCATCTCTACAGAGATGGCAGTTAGCCCCTTTTCTGTAATAGACTCAATAAGCGATTGCTGAAAGAAAGGGTCGAGATGGCCTACCACAATGGCCCCTTTTTTCATCAACGCTAGCTGTGCATCGGTGGGTTTGTTCACCGCCACTAGCATATCTGCTGTTGATAATGCATCATTCACATCATCGATGACAGTTACGCCTACATCTTTATATTCTTTATCTGAATACCCTGAGTGTACGCCCGCACCCGCTTCTAGCAGTAAGGTCGCCCCTTTTTTCACCAGACGCTGTGCACTACTAGGTGTAGCCGCACATCGCTTCTCCACATTATTTTGCGGATCTGGCGCTTTTGACTCATTTAATATTATGATTTTCACACGCATCTCCTCACATTCCGGCTATCCGAGAATGACACCCTTTAAACAGTACTAAGCCATTTTATTCACTTATGCCCAGCATTCTCTAGCGAAATCAAAAACAGAATAGGCAATTTCTGTATTTATTTTGCTTCGAATAGCACCCCTTATTTCGCTTATTTTTCAAGCGAAATAAGGGCAAAACTACGCTATATGGGCATACATCACTAGTATCATTTGCTTACGAGTCATAACTAATATTTATATAGAAATGGCATACAGGCGATAAATGTGTTCTATTAATTCTCAT